>DASSXK010000129.1:0-3792 GCA_035703945.1 Ktedonobacteraceae bacterium
CTAGTCCGCAACTTTATTGTTTCAGTCCACAACTTTATTGTTCGTGGACAACGCTAAAAATCCCTATCGCCCCTTTACTCCACTGTGACCGATTTGGCCAAATTGCGGGGTTGATCAACGTCGCAGCCACGCGCAATCGCGGCATGATAGGCGAAGAACTGCAATGGGATGACGGAAAGCAAGGGACTGAGCGCCTCAAGCGTCGCTGGCACATAGAGGACATCATCGGCGTGGGCGCGGATCTCTTCATCACCCTCCGTGGCGATGACCAGAACCCTGGCGTCACGTGCCCGGACTTCCTGAATGTTGCTGACAACCTTCTCATAGACATGCGAGGCTGTGGCGATACCCACCAGAGGCGTATAAGGATCAAGCAGGGCGATGGAGCCATGCTTGAGCTCGCCAGCCGGGAAACCCTCGGCATGGATGTAGGAGATCTCCTTGAGTTTCAATGCACCTTCGAGCGCTATCGGGAAACCAACACCACGTCCGATGAACATGATGCTGTTGGCATGCGACATCTTTTGGGCCAGCGGCTCAATTAGATCTTTCTGGCTCGATGCACTATCGAGAATGTGCTGGATCTGGTCAGGAATCTTCTCCAGGGCTGTCAGAATTTGCTCGACTTCGATATCGGCTAGCTTGCCGGTATGTTTGCCAAGGTAGATACCCAACAAGTTCAGGACGGCAACAGAGGTGATGAATGTCTTGGTCGCGACAACCCCGATCTCAGGACCCGCTTGCAGATAGAGAACTGCGTCGGAAAGTCGTGTGATAGCGCTCCCAACAACGTTAGTGATGGCGATCACCGGAGCACCCATCTCACGGACCTGACGAATACCGACAAGCGTGTCAGCCGTCTCACCAGACTGTGTGATGGCGATGCAGAGCGTCTCGGGTCCCACAATGGGATCGCAGTAACGGAACTCGGCTGCCGTCACGGTTTCGACCGGAATCCTGGCCCATTTCTCAATTACATACTTGGCAATGATTCCCGCGTGATATGAGGTCCCGCAAGCAATGATCAGGATGCGCTGGATGTTGTCCAACAGACCGTCTTGCCGCATCTTATCCAGTTCGGCCAGATGCAACTGACCCTCACGGATACGGCCGAGGAGTGCCCGCCGCAAGGCCTGCGGCTGCTCATTGATCTCTTTCAGGACGAAATGCGGATAACCACCTTTTTCGGCTGCTTGCTCATCCCAGTCGATGTGCATTGGCTCGCGATGAATGGGGGTACCATCAAAGCTGCTGATGGAAACGCTATCTGGACGCAGGGCGACGATTTCGCCTTCTTCCAGCAGCATGATTTCGCGTGTGTGCTTCAGGATTGCTGGAATATCTGAGGCCAGGAACTGTTGATGCTGACCTAACCCAACGATCAAAGGACCGTTGCAGCGAGCACCGACCAGAAGATCGGGGTGCTCTTTGCTCATTACAGCGATGGCGTAAGAGCCCGTTACCTGATGTAATGCCAGGCGAACAGCCTTTTCAAGATCATGTCCTGCTTCAGCGATGTAGAAACTTTCGATCAGATGGACAAGTACTTCCGTATCCGTTTCGGAACGGAAAGTATGACCTTCAGCAAGGAGCTTTTCGCGGATCTCACTGTAGTTTTCGATGATCCCATTGTGAACGACAGTCAGGAGACCATCGCAGTCTGTATGGGGGTGTGCATTTGTTTCGTTTGGACGGCCATGGGTAGCCCAGCGTGTATGTCCAATGCCCAGCGCTCCTGCTGGAGCGGGCTTGTGGCCTTCTTTGACAACAGCGATCAGGTTGGATAATTTACCCGCGCTGCGGCGCATTTCAAGCAATCCTTCGGGGGTTACAATTGCAATACCGGCTGAATCATAGCCACGGTATTCAAGCTTGCTCAGTCCTTCGAGCAAAATGGGGGTGGCGTCTGCGCCCTCTGGGCCGACGTATCCTACGATACCACACATGAGGTTTGGTATCCTTTCTGATATTGGTCGTGGAATTAGGGAAAAAAGACCATAGATCACCACGAACTTCACTGGTTGTCCTTTGTGCCTGTGTTACCATCAGGTTTTGTGGACTCCCTCGGCAGGGTCGTGAACAACCCTGAAGGCTCCCCGCTGATTGATCCGAACAGCCTTCACCTCGTCAACCAATGCCCCCTCCTGGGCATGGTCCATGCGCTATTAACCTGGACAACTATTCGCGTGATAGCCGTTTTTTCATTTTGAGGCAGGTATCTTGTTAATACCGCCTATTAGCTATCCAGACGTAGTATACCATATCGTGGTGAGTCTGTCTGTTTCACAGTACACATTTACCAGTGTGATCGTAGCTTAGACAATAAAAAATCTGATAAAAACCCTCTAGATAACATATCGTCAGGCCTGGGGGTTTTCTAAAAGGTCTTGCTTGTGGAGTAGTAACCATTTTGCTTCAACTTGGGACTTCTTTAGTGAAATAGCAAAAAGAGAACATTGAGATCGGCGGCTGCCGAACAGAGAGTTACTACTTCAGGATGAGCAATGATGCTAAAGACAGAACTTCCCACGCTTGTTAAAGAGGCACGAGCAGGCGACCTGGAAGCATTTGGTGTGCTGGTTGACCATTTTCAGCGAATGGCGTATATCATGGCCTATTCGATGGTTAGTGATGCGCAATTTGCGGAGGATGTCGCCCAGGAGGCTTTCGTGGAAGCCTACTTGAATCTACCAAATTTGCGCGAGCCGGCGGCCTTTCCCGGCTGGTTTCGGCGAATTATCTTCAAACAGGGAGATCGACATCTGCGAGGTAAACACCTTCAGACCGTTTCGTTGGAAGCAACACCTGGGCTTGATTTTCCGATAACCCGATTGGACCCTGCCGGGATCGTGGTGCAACAGGAGTTGCAAGAGGCGGTGCTACGAGAGGTCCAACTTTTACCTCCCGATGAACGGCTGCTTGTGCAGTTGTTTTATACCTCTGGCTATGCTCAGAAGGAGATTGCGGAATTTCTAGAGCTACCTTTGAGTACGATCAAGAAGCGGCTTTTTACCGCCCGGCAGCACTTGAAGCACCGATTACACCAGGTCTTTGTAGAGGAACTGCTTGAGCCAAAGGAGGAGTTACGCGACAGCTATTTCGCTCGCAAGGTTCAGTTGATTATTGTGATTCGCCAGGGCAAGCTGGACCGGGCAAAAGAACTTATCAAGCGCGATGTATTGCTGGTCAACTCGAAATTGGATGGGGCTTCAAGAAACCTGGGAACAAGCAATAGAATCATGTTGCCGATTGGTTATACTCCCCTGCATGCGGCGGCGGCTTATGCACGTTATGAAATGATCGATCTTTTGCTTGAATATGGGGCCAATATCAATGCCCGTACCAGTCATGGAACGACGCCTCTCCATTTGGCGATTAATTCGCGTCAACCTGGTGCAGTCGCGTTGTTGCTGGTCCATGGTGCGAATAAGGAAATCAAGACAGTAGTAGGCTTGACGCCTCTTCACTGGGCAAGTGTTGGAGATAACAGCGTCTGTGCCAGATTGTTGCTGGACCACGGTGCTTGTAGTAATGCACTGGATAAGTTTGGAAGATCACCCTTGCACTGGTCGGCCCTGAAGGGCTTTGCCGAACTCACAGAACTGCTCCTTAGCTATGGAGCTGATCCCTCCCTCCAAGACCAAACAGGACAGCGCCCGCTGGATTGGGCGCGTAGTCGTGGATTTATCGCTCTGGCCGAACGTTTGGAAGCAGAGCAATCAAGAAAGGAAGTCTACATAAAATGAGCAATGAAACGATGATTCCCGATGCGGCCTCAGTTGTGGGTCGTGT
>DASSXK010000054.1:0-5340 GCA_035703945.1 Ktedonobacteraceae bacterium
ATATCTGCGCTCGCGGGGTGTTCTGGACGTTGATCGGGCTGTAATTATTACACATGACGTGGCCCTCGGTCTTGGGGCTGCTCATAGACGCAGTATCGTACATCGTGATGTGAAGCCACAAAATATTTTGGTAGGGCGCGATGGTTCTATCAAACTGACAGACTTTGGGATTGCAAGTGTTTATAAGGATATCAATGCGGAACGTCTGACCACTACTGGGATGACGCTTGGTACTGTACAGTATTATGCTCCTGAACAAGCTCAAGGCGAAATCGTCAGCCCCGCTGCCGATGTCTACGCGCTTGGGATTGTGATGTATGAAATGCTGACAGGACGACCTCCATTTGATGGAGATACCCCGGTCGCTGTGGCAATGCAGCACATTCAGGATATTCCGGTTCCTCCCGGCCAGCTCAATCCAAATATTCCGCCCGTGCTTGAAGATATTATTATGCGCTGTCTGGAGAAAGAACCGGGGATGCGCTATCGCGACGGGAGTGCATTGGCTCGTGCCCTGGAGATGCTGGGTGATTCCGATATTGCGTCTCTGGTTCCTGGCGCGATAACGCCAGGACAGACCCCGGCTGCTTCGACGGCTTATAACCAGACAGGCATGAACGGTGAGCAGAGTGCTGGTAATACTCCTCCGCTCGATCTGGCCGGTGCTGGCGCTGGTGCTTTTGCTGCCGACTATGCTGGTGCCGAGGCCTATAACGGGAATGGCATACAGAATGAGGCGACCGCGATTGCGGATCAGCCCACTTTTGCCGGTAGTTCGGTTCCGACTGAGGGCTCTACCCGACCATATCAACGTGATTCGCTCGTAGGTGGGGCGGGCGGCTTTGGAGGGTATGGGGGACAGGCTGAGCCAGAAAATCATAATGGTTCACGCTTTGCAAGTGTTGTGACGGCTTTGATCCTGCTGGCAACATTGCTTTTACTCTTCTTTGGTTTTTATCTCGCGGATCAACTCGGCGTTATCAAAATTCCACTTTTTAATCATCCAGACGCCACCGTCGTGGCATCTAACATGGTAACGGTCCCGGACCTGACTGGCCTCTCGTACAATGCCGCGAAAGTAAGAGCTGAGAAGGCCGGTTTCACGATTTCAGCATTTAGAAATAAAAAATCTGGTGTGGTTGATAGTCAATCCCCCCAGGCTAAATCTCTGGCTGTGAAGAACTCGGTCATTACCGTTTTAATGGCACCCGCCAATCAGCAAAAGAAGGTTCCAGATAATCTGGTCGGGAAAACTTCTGATCAGGCGATTCAGATTTTGCGAGCTGCGGGTATTACAAACTATGTGTTGGCACCCGATCCGGCGAATCCAACCGATCCTAACCAGGGGGCCAATATCGTGACCAGGGTCAATCCACCGGGTGGTACAACCCTGTCAGATACACAGCAGGTCACGATCTACATTGTCAATTCGACGTTTGGCACTTCGCCGACGCCACCACCTGCGGCACCGACCCCGGTGCCAACTAAGCCGAAGCCGACAGCGGCTCCGCCGACGCCGACGCCAGTTCCACCGACACCGACGCCAGTGCCACCGACACCGACGCCGGTTCCACCGACGCCGACCCCGTCACCGATTCCGTTGCCGTAAGATAGATTGAACATTTCAGCCTGAAACAGGCAAACAAGAGACCAGGTCCTAAAAAGCCTGGTCTCTTTTATTTGCTGAAGTTTTCTGTATGTACAAGTAAAGAAGATCCCCTGACCACACCAGATGCAGGGGACCTTCTTATAGATTTAGTTGCTTGTTGGCATTTGAAGTTATGGTTACTTGAAATAAATACTTCACTTAGTTAAGAGGTGTATCCACGCGTGTAGAAGGTGATGCCGTCGCCAAAGTCGAGAACCAGGGTTTTGGCCGGTTGCCGGAGGGTTATCCAGATCATATACATATCGCCGACCGCGCCACTGGCATTGACGGTCAGGCTAAAGACAAGGGCCGGAAGGAGCGAGATCGGCAGGATGGGCATAACGATGAGTCCAAGCAGCGAGAGGACGATCAGGGGCGCGAGACCGGTCACGATGAACTGTGGACGCGGAATATACCAGCCTGGGGCCGCAGCATAGGCGTAGAGGCCCTTAAAGCCAAAAACTGGCCGACTCCTTGTGAAGAACAAGTAGCAGATGCCATGCAGCCCCTCATGCAGTAGAATCACAATAGCGGATAGCAGGACTAATGCCAGCAGGCCGAGCAGTAACAGGGGCAGCGTTAAGGTCAGGCGGCCATTTGAGCCACTATAATTTCCCAGACGAATCGCAGCGGCCCAGAAGAGCAGACCGAACACAATAAAGAGGATTAAACTCCCAATTGAAAGCTGAACCTGTAGATGCCGGTCTTTGGTGAGATCGATTGTATGTTTCGAAGTATAGCCTTGTGGGAGGGTCGTCGATGCTCGCATGATAGGCCTTTCTTTTCTCGACAAGGGCTGATACAGCAGGTAATGAACGCTTGTTAAGGTTGTGGTATCCCCATCTTTCATTGCTCTTATTGTACGTTTGTCTCTGTTGAATAGCAATGAATAAAACAATTGATCTCGCGGCTGCCAGTAAAAATTCCCCAGAAAACGTTTGTTGTATGGTACACTTGTGAGGGAAATCCGGGACAAACGGAGTTTCCAAAAGTAGACCGTGTACAGCAGGCGCTCACAATTGCATGTGGGATGTTATAATGAATTTGGGGAAGCACCTTCTACCCAGATTTGATCAAAAGATTTGATTGAGATGGGCCGCTTCTTCAACCAGATGTGCGCCTGCTTAACAGGTATTTAGCCAGCCAGATGAGCCAGTTTATACAGCCAGGTAGGGAGCGATGTACGCTCGTGTATGTGCTCATTTGCAGCGAACGAACCGCTTTGCTGGCCGCATTTTAATAACAAAGAATTTTGCATGGATGTAGACCTCTAAGTTGAGTGTTTACGGGCTACTTCAATGGAGATGTTCATAGGTCGTTAGCTATTCTGCAAGCCCTTAGCACCTCTGTTCCTATGCATGATTAAGATATGGGCGTCTTGTCGTGTAAAGAGCGATGTTGCTTGTGCCACTGGCCGAATCGCAAGTCATTCATTTCGCCGAATTGAATGACTGATTTCCCAATATCTACTCAATGTGGAGTAAAGATTTGTCTGCCCGCTACTTTTGATGGAAGATGGACTGGTGATTGTTCATCTTAACGGGCGACCTCAGGGTCGTCTTTTTTACTTAAGACATGTTGTTTTACTATCATGAGGATATGTACGATGATTGAACACGATGGAGCTATAACACCCGAGAATACCGTCTTCGTCCTGCTTTGTTTCGAGGGACCTGATGTTTATTCAACTGCTGGCGGACTGGGGACGCGTGTTTCTGAATTGGGCGAAGCTCTGGCGACGCTGGGCTATACAACTCACCTTATCTTCATAGGAGATCCATATAAACCATCCGTTGAGCAGCGTGTCGAGGGACGCCTGATTTTAAATCGCTGGTCTCAATGGGTGAGCAAATATTATCCAAACGGTGTCTATGATGGTGAAGAGCACAAGCTGTTTGATTTTAATGAGAGCGTGCCCTTTCACATTTACAACGATATTGCGCGTCCGGCTGTGAATGAAGGCAAAACAGTTGTGGTGATGGGCGAGGACTGGCATACGGCTGAGGCGATGTGCCGCACCTCCGATATTCTGCACTGGTTTGGCATTCGTCAGAAGGCTCTCTTGCTTTGGAACCTGAATAGTTTGATGTCGTTGCACCGCATCAACTGGGATCGCTTGAATTTTGTCACGACGCTATGCACCGTCAGCAAATATATGAAGCATAAAATGTGGAATCTCGGTGTGAATCCCCTGGTGATTCCAAATGGTATCCCGACGCGTTACCTGGAGCCAGTGGAGGCCGAGAATGTGCAGCGCCTGCGCCAGTTTGCTCGGGGTGGAGATCCGCGCCGCTCATTTCTGTTTAAGATCGGGCGCTTTGATCCAGATAAACGCTGGATGATGGCGATTGAGGCCGCTGCTCGGCTCAAGGAAAGCGGCCACCCGGTGACGATGTTTGTGCGCGGCGGAATTGAGCCTCACGGTCGCGATGTCTTGCAACGGGCCTATGAGCGCGGCCTGGTGATCAAGGATGTCACCGCGCAGCGCCCCAACATGGCGCAGTGTCTTGAGGCCCTGGAGAAAGCGGGTCCGGCCGATATTTACAACCTGCGCTTCTTCCTGCCAGAGGAATTTGTGCGTACCACCTACGCCGCCGTGGATGCGACCCTGGCGAATAGTGGTCACGAACCTTTTGGCCTGGTGGCGTTGGAAGTCATGGCGGCTCAGGGCATTGCTGTAACGGGGAGCACTGGCGAGGACTATGCCATCTCGTTTGAAAATGCGATTGTAACGGAGACAGAAGATCCCGATGAAATTGTGGGCTACCTTCTGCACCTGCGTCGTCATCCAGAAGAGTTGGAACGTATTCGCTGTGCGGGTCGTCGGACCGCAGAGCAGTTTTTGTGGGATCAGGTTATTGAAAATCTCGTTGGAAAATTGGAGTTCCTGGCTCGTAAGCAGAATATCGTTTTGACTTGAGGAGAGGGGAATGGCATGGTTGCTGATCTTGCGATCTATACTGTGGTGCACCAACCGCGCCGCTTGAAACTTCCGGCCCAGCCAATTCCTTGGGGTGCTTCAATTGAAGATATTACCCATTGTCTCTTTGATGAGCAGATGAACGAGCGCTATTTCAGGAAAGTAGCTCGCTATAGCTATTATCCGGCGGCGCGAATGTTCCTGGAATTGGTGCGGCGAGGCCTGAAGCTTTCAATCGGATTTTCATTGTCTTTCCTGCAACAGGCCGCGCAATGGGACCAGGAATTGCTGGATCTCTTCCGCGAACTGGTGGCAGAGGAAGGCGTAGAACTGATCGGGGTTGAGCCGTATCATAGTTTTTTGTTTTTGCTGGATCTGCCACAATTTACGGCACGGATGCTCTGGATGGCGGATGAGATGGAACGGATTCTGGGAAAACGCCCAAGCGTGACCGATACGACCGAAATGTGTATGTCAAGTTCGCTCTATGCCGCGCTGGATGCCGCTGGCTTCAAAGGCGCGGTAATGGATGGACGCCCCTGGGTGCTGGACTGGCGAGAAAGCACTCACCTCTATCGTTCAGGCAGCGATATGCCTTACGCGATTGAGCCAGAGGTGAAAAGACCTCGCCCCAGTCGCAGCAAGGCCGCTTCCCAGGCAACACGGCCCAGGGAACGCGAGCATAGTCCATTTTTGCTGACCCGACACCTTGATTTAAGCGACGATGTTGGCTATCGTTTTTCTAATCGCGGGTGGGATGGTTTTCCACTCT
>DASSXK010000588.1:0-7553 GCA_035703945.1 Ktedonobacteraceae bacterium
ATTGCGCAGCCTGTGCGACCCTTTCACAAGCTGCGACCAATAAAAAAACCTTCCATCCTGGATGAGGACGAAAGGGTCGTTCTTTTCGCGGTACCACCTCAATTCGCCGGGCCCGAACGCACCGACGCACCTTTTACCCCGACGACATGCTCAGCTTTGGCTGACAGGTTTATCAGGGCCTCGCTATAACGGGCTAACCCGTGCTTGATCTACTCACCATGCTCACACACAGCTTTCTTCCGCAACGTCCTGCGGGCGACGTTCAACGCCTGCTGCTGTGAAGGGCTTTCAGCCGATGACCCTTCGTCTCTATCAGCGCGTCAGGGGTCTACTCTTCCCGACGTGTTTGTATCTAGTTGTATAAAAATTATACTCGACCTTAAAAAATTTTTCAACAGTTTTTAGCGCTCATTTCGTCTATTTGCGCATGCTGCCCAGGGTATCACCCGTTAAGAGACTCTTCATGTCACCGAAAGAATCTCATCCCAGCGCGTCGTATAGCGGAACGACCGCCATTCCTGCTTCATCTGCCAGCCACGGCCGATGCCCTGCGCGGCATAAAACAGCGTATCGGGTCCAAAGCGAACATTCACCTGATCAAGACACTGAAGCAGGCGAGCTTCTTGCTGATGACGATCAAGATTCAGCTCGCCAAACAGGTCCGGTTGCAGATTCTGTCGCGAACTCAGCTCCGTAAGGCCGACTCCGGCCTTATGAAAACGCAGATCGGGGCGATAGATGCGGCGCAACAGCTCCCAGGCGGCCTTGATCAGCGTGGGCGGAAAGGCCGTCGCAAAGGACAGTGTCCGCGAGGCCGACAGGGCAGGCAGGTGAGGATACGATTTGCTCCCCAGCATTGGTTGCAGGTAAAGATACAACTGCCGGGCCTCGCTCCCCTGGCGTCTGAGCTTGGCCGCCGCCACGCAGACGTGAAAGGCCACGGCCTCCTCAAGCTCATGCAGGGCGCACAGGGGGCGGCCAAAGGACTGCGAACTCATGATTTCGCGTTTGGGAGGGACTTCGGTCTTCAAAGGTAGGCACGAGATGCCGCGTAGCTCCAGGACGACCCGCGCCCCCACGACGCTGAGCAAGCGTTGAATCATCGAATGATCGGCATATTTAAGATCACGCGCATTCCAGATACCACGTTTTTGCAGATGCAACGCCCGCCGCTTCCCAATCCCCCAGACATCCTCGACATTCAATCCAGACAGGCACTCATCCAGATCTGACTCTGGACAGCCCACCAAACTGAGAACTGCCGGAGAACGCTGCCCCCGCTTGATCAACATCAGAGCAACCTTGGTCAGAACCTTGGAACAGGCAATACCGACCGAGACAGGAATCCCAGTCCATTGCAGCACACGGGTCTGGATCTCGCAGCCAAGACGGTATAGATCCTCGGCAGGCACGTGCGAGAGGTCCAGGAAAGCCTCATCAATTGAAAAGACCTCCAGAGAGTAGTTAAAGCTGGCAAGGGTCCTCATCACGCGCTCAGACATCTCCTGGTACAGGGCATAATTTGAGGAATAGACGGCAACCCGCTCCCGTTCAATCACCCGCTGGGACTGAAAATAGGGCGTGCCCCGTACCAGGCCCAGAGCTTTGGCCTCATTGCTGAGCGCGACAATACAGCCATCGTTATTGCCCAGCACAACAACAGGTTGATGGCGCAATGCCACCTGGAAGACACGCTCACAGGAGACATAGAAATTATTGCAATCCACCAGGGCAAAGACACGCCTCATAGGATGGGCCTGCATGAAATTCCTCGTGTAAATACGGCCTGATCAGCCAGAGGATGAATGGCGTAAATAACCACGCCCCAGAGTTCGTACTGCATCGAAGGCTGCACCCGAAATGCCGGATAACGCACATGACCCGAACGCAGCGCGATTCCATTGGGAGTAAAAAAAATCCGCCGCACCAGCAACTTGCGATTAAGCACAATCGTGACGATACTGCCCTGCACGGGCAGAAACGTTCGATCAATAATCAAAATATCCCTATCGCTAATTCCGGCATCGCGCATGGCGGGTCCTTGCATCCTCAAGAAGAACGTTGCCTCGGGATGAGGGATCAACAGATCGCGCAGGTCTAGCGGCTGTTCGCGCCAGGGTTCGGCCGGAGAGGGAAAGCCACCTGGCATAAATTTATTATCTATAGTGGACATAGAATCACCTCAATGGTGGGCTTCAAAGATAAGCGATTCTTTCAAAGCACCAGGGTACATCAGCTTGAACATTAGTTCTAATTCAATCCTATAAAGAGTATAACACGTGATTTCAAGGAAACGCTTATTACTTTTTGGGGAGATAGTCTGAGAATCGCATTGTGATCGAAGGGAAGAGATTTTTAATTCATGCAATGCGCCTCCGATTGGCCTGGGTACTTTCGCCACATGACCCGAACGATGCAGAATTCTGATCGTTTCAAACTGGCTCAAATTCATTGAATGTGTTATGGTTGAGTTAGGGCTTGTTGAAAAGGTCGTGGGATCAGGTGGAGGAATATTCAAAATGTACGAGGAGTACAGCATCGAAGAATACTGGAAAATTGCCGAGCTAGACCCAGGGCACAAATACGAGTATGTTGATGGCCACATCCGCATGATGACTGGTGGCTCACCCGCTCATGGGCAGATCGCTTTGCAGATTGGTAGCCTTTTGAATGCGGCCTTGCACGAGAGCAAATGCAACGTATACGGGTCCGATGTAGCCGTTCAAATAACAGAGAAACGTTGCTACTTTCCTGACGTATCCGTATCCTGCAATCCAGCAGACTGGACACAAACAAAGGCACTGGAATATCCAACGCTGGTTGTGGAAGTTTTGTCTCCCGGCACAGAAAGAATTGACCGGATCGAAAAGCTTCAGGCCTATCAGCGTTTAGCAGTAATTCAAGAGATCATCTACATTGATTCCCGCAAACGTTATGTCGAGCACTACCATCGTATTGGTGCCTATGATTGGAAGCTCTCTATCTACACACATAATGATGATGTGTTAGAACTTTCAAACATTGATGTCAGATTTACGGTCCACGATATCTACTTCAAGGTTCACCTTATAGACGACGAACGCTAGTCCAACGAATCGCCTTTCCTGACGAAATTCCTCATCTTTGCTTTTACTTCATCGATATAAATCTATTTTCAAGAAAACCGGTAAAAATACTCAGGCAGCTTCCTCCTGAACCATTCTGCCTTGCCACTACGTACAGAGAGTATAAGCAGTGGAGGTTATTTTTTGTTGTCCACAAACGACCCACTACGAGGCTGGAAAACGTGAGGAGTACGACAATGGCAACCAGTATTGAACGAAGCAATCACCATAGAAAGCGCACAAAAGTCAAACATGGCGCGCAAACGTTTCAGGCCTTCATCAACAAATTTAACAACGATTGGGTGATGGGTTTCGCCTCTGCGCTGGCCTTTAACCTGATTACGGCAATCCTGCCCATGTTCATCGCCCTTGTTGCCATAGTGGGATTTGTGATCGGAGGACTGGACCCCTATGCGGAACAACAACTGATCGGGCATCTGCAAAACATTTTTCCGGCATCAGGAGACTTCCTGATCATCGCATTCTCCTCCCTCAAACGCAACGCTGGTTTTCTGACGATTGCGGCTATTCTGCTGGCGCTCTTTGGCGGCTCTCGACTCTTTATCAGCATGGAGGGCTATTTTGATATTATCTATCACGCCCCGACACGTCCCCTGATCAAGCAAAATATTATGGCTATCATTATGTTGCTGGTCTTCCTTGTCCTGGCTGCCCCCATGATGTTGGCCGCCTCGGTGCCCGCCCTTCTTCAGGTCGCACTTCAGGATACATTTGTCAATCAACTACCGGGACATGGCTTCTTCTTTGGGCTGTTTAGCATATTCGTCTCGTTAGCGATTTCCTGGGTCTTATTCGAGGCAATCTATATCGCCGTCCCCAATCGTCCGATCAGTTTCCACGATAGCTGGCGGGGAGCAATCGTCGCGGCGGTCTTGCTGCAACTGTATCTGCTGCTTTTCCCGCTCTACGTTGCTCATTTTCTGGTAAGCTATGCCGATAAAACGGCGGGCACAACGGGTCTGCTCGTAATTTTGCTGTTCTTCTTTTACTACTTCGCGGTGATCCTGCTGCTGGGGGCTGAAATTAATGCCTTCTTTGCCAAAAATATCAAACCAACGCCCGATAACCTGGCTGCGATGATCCACAAAATCACCAGGAATATGCCGGAAGTTGAAGAGCAGTCAGAAGAAAGGGAGCAGCCTGAACTATCCACGCCTCTTCAGGAAGAGACGGAGCCACAGGAGACCCGCCCGGCGGACGAGATAGAGGATTAAGCCCACGGATTCGCTGGTAGAGGTGGCGAGTGAAAAGTCTAACGCGATTTCCAGCTGGAGAGGAAGTTGTTAGCCACCAAAAAGATTCCGCTTCCCCCTATGACGGATGAAAGCTGGCAGCACCATCCCAAGTCCACCCGTTTGACCCGATTGGGAAAACGTGGCCTCGATCTGCTGGATCGAAGAGTCATTACAGACACGAGCAGGCTGATTATTCGTGGCGGCACAGATCGCGGCCGTCAGATAGTTTGCCGTCCCCAGAACAGCAGATGTCAGTTGACTCACAGAGCCCAGTTCAGCCGCAATCTCTTTGTGCGAAAGCGGATCTGATTGAGAATCATCGGGGTCTGTGCGCAGAAGCGCAGGATTAAAGCTCGCTCCAAACATCAGGTAGCGATTGCCAATGTCGATGAAAGGATAGCTACCAGCATCTTGAGCAGCAATATAAGGAGGTGCATCAAAGGTATTTATCAGATTCTCCTGCTCATCTGTGGGCATTTGAAGGACTGCGCCTTGTCGATCAACAGCCTCGACGGGGACAAAATGAAGATAAGGACTGGTGTAGCTTCCGCCATAAAAGCTAAAGGTCGAGGTAGCAGGATAGGAATCGGTACTTGATGAGGTTGTCTCTTTCAGATCATGAAAGCTGCCAAAACGACTCAACGCGACGACCATGCTCCAACGTTCCGCCGCACAGTTGGGACAGAACTCTGCGCCATAATAAAAGATCTCTGGCTTCCCATCGGAGCTATCTACCAGCGCAGAGGTCCCCTGGCGGGTCTTCTCCACAGGATTGGCCACCCCTCCTGTGCCTGTACTTGCTAACAATATGGGATCAACCTGCGTTACTGCCTTTAACGTCACGGCATCAACAGGACTGTCAGCCTGCCCCTCATTGTTTGCCTCCGGCTGGTTCGCGAGAAAAATAAAAATGCCAATAATCACAACGATCAATCCCAGCAAACCACCAGTAAACAGCCAGGGACGCTTCCTGATGACAATATAGCTGCTGTGCTTCTTGCCCTTAAGCTGATGGCGCTTAAAGCTAGAGTCTGTTGTCCCATCAAGGTCAACCTGTCTTTCCTTGACTGCCTCGTGGCGGCGACGTTTACTCCCCATAAATACTCCAACTCTTTTCTAGCATATTTTCTATACTCATACACGCCATTGCGCATATCACGTAATTAAAGAGCAGATAAAACATATTCTTATGACAGATTTTTCTTGAGGGGAGTTAATTTAACCGGGCAACATGATCGAGGGATTGTTTAAGAAATGAAAGATCCTGGCAGAGGTGCGCCAGGATGGGATGTCTGGAAAAAAGCCGCCAGTTATTCTGTAGCATCTTGCAGATACCCTTCCTCCTGAATATATCCTTGCTCTTTGAGCTTCTGATAATCAGTATCGATCGCTGTTGCCAGCTCATGTTCAACGCCATAATACCAGGCAACATTCATGGCAGACCTGATGACGTCTTTAATCTCTGTCGCCAGCGCCATTTTATCGGGCGCTCCATGCCTTTGGCGCTTCTCGCCCTGGTCCTCTATCTGATTTACCTGTGCAGCAAGCTCACCAGCCTCTTCACACAGGCGCGTAATGATTTGAAAAGGGGTATTACCATCCGGGAAATGCACATTCAAGCCATCGATTTCTCGATAGAGCTTTTCAAAAGTATCAAGAGAGGACACGCACATCTGCCTTTCTACCATCAAGGAAGTATCAGACTCATTCTTTCTCTCGTAGCCTGCTACTTAAAGACTCTTCGCAACAGCGCTCTCGCGCCTACTGAACGCTTAGCAAGCAGGCAGCTCTTGAAGCTCCCCGCTTAAGTTAGTACTGGCAACAATACTGCTGGCTTCTGGAGCGCTTTCAGTCAGTGAAGTGCATGGCTTGCTACTTCCTACCAAAAAGATAGAGCCGCGACAATCAGCCCATATATAAAAACGATTCCACCCAGCACCAGATCCTCCTGTGAGCTGACGAGCCCATACATATGAGTGGCTTCGGTGATTGCAACACCAGCAATCAGTGCGATCAGGCCGAATACCGATGTAACGGTGACAGAGATCAGTCGCGACGACCATCTCAGGCGAGGGCACTTACGTAAGAGTAACAAGACAACCAGCACGACCAGACCAAGCACGCAGAAAGCAATTTCAATCAAACCGCCCAGAGAGCTGCGTCGCTGGGCACTCACAAATGTGCCAAGCATAAGGCCAGCCAACCCCATCACACAACAGGAGATACCCCATAGGTAGAGTAAGGTACTGAAAACAAGACCAGGGATGCTGCGTGTACGATCGGAGGGGCGCTCTATCGGAACGGTGTGGGAAAGGCGTTCTGGTCGATAGATAGCCGTCTCTGGCAAAGGCTCTTTTGTTGAAAGCGAAGAATAAAATTCCTGCCATTGCGGCTCGGATATTTTCTCTTCATCCCCAGGTGTCGATTCGCCTGTCAGAAACCCGGTCTTTTTCGCGGCACGGGCAGCAACCTCAAGGACCTCATTCCAGATTCTCTCATTTATTTCTGATGGCGAGGATTCTTCTCTATCATTGTCGCCGTTGTCCATGCGCTTCTCTCCAAAATATATTGCCTGCCGAAATTTAGCTTACTTTAATTGTGCAGTATCGTCAAGAGATATTTTCATGGCTGGTAATTGGATACTTTAACCGTTTTTAGCCCAACTTCTCTCCAGGCTTCTAATAGAAGTCGGCTTATATACAAGTATACCTCAAAATCAGCGGGATCGGAGGGGTTAGAAGGTGATGGTATTGCTATTCGGCAATTTTCACACAACGAGAGAAAGAAGGTTATAATAGAAATAGAGAGCAAAGGGAAAAATCCCTTTACTCCTTCATCTCACCGCGCTGAACTTTTCCAAGCAGCCTGGACCAGGCCAGGCCCTCCTGAATCGTGACAGGCATAGAGAAAACATAGGGCTCGTCATGATCTCCACCCTCACCCTCTTCAATATCCAGACGCCGCCTCTCCAGGACACGATTCGTTGTATCTTCAAGGGCCGGTTGATCGCCGAGATAAGGAACAAAGGACAGGTTAGAGATCCGCGCCTGCTCCCGGCTAACCATGCTGTGAGTATGCTCCTCCATCTCCCTGACAGGTGCTTCGGGTCCATATTGGAAAATTTCTGCTTCCCGCTTGTTCAACTCACCCAACTGCTCATCCAGTTCATCAGAGGTCGCGGCAGTAAAAACAT
>DASSXK010000053.1:0-14056 GCA_035703945.1 Ktedonobacteraceae bacterium
GAAGAGATGCTGGGCCTGCTTCAGGCAATGCAAACCGGCTCCAAAGGTCTTATCATAAATACATACGCCGAAAATCCACGCGACTGCCTGGAGCGGTTGGAGCTGTTCTGCCAGATGGGCACAAATCATATCGCGCCGGAAGTGCTGCGCAACCAGATCAGCTCGTTGCTGGATATTATTGTTTTCGTCTCGCGTTTTCGCGATGGTTCCCGCAAGGTTCGAAGTATTGTTGGTGTGCAGGGCGCGGAAGGGACGATGCTGCGTCTGCAAAATATCTTCCACTTTTACGAGGAGAGCGCCGAAAGTGCCGATGTACGAGGAGCCTTCAAACATAGTGGAATGCGACCAAAATGTCTTGCCAAACTCGCCGATACCCACGTACAGCTTCCCTGGAGCTAGCCCGGATGCCTGATTCAAAAGATCGGGCATCCTTTAGTTTCCTCATCTAAATCCTCTGAACGCTTCGAATGAGCCTCGACTGCTGGAACCCTGTAACCTATAAGCGTATATATGTCCAGGAACCCCAGGAGTTTATTTACACGTTTGTTCAGAAAGGAGTTGAGCAATGAGGCGTTTTCTTGTCAAATGTACCACCGTTGCTATGCTAGTAACCGTACTGACTTTTCCTTTCGCCGCACCAGCATTTGCGGATACGACTCCAACCACTGGACAACCTGGCGCATCATCAGGCGTTGCCTGTGGAACGGGCAACGCCACGATGACTCCAGGTGGGTCAGGCAGTTCTCCAGGAGCACCATTTAATGGGGCCTTGCCTGGACAAGCTGACAAGGTCTATGCAGGGAATCCGGGAACTGCATCGCTGCTGAATTCCAACAGTTCGGCTGCTGTCTCCCAGTATGATGTTGCCTGCCTCCAGGTATCACAGCACCCATAGGCCCACTACCTTAATCCGCACAGCCATGAGACACCCAAATTTTAAGGGAAGAGCGTTCAAAAGGCTGAACTTTCAAAAAAAGACCTCCAAAGTACACTGAAGATATTGAAAAACCCACCTTCAGAACCTTTGGGAGGTCTTTTGCATGCGAACAAAGTATCCCATACCTGCTGCTCAGGAGCAAGCCCTTTCCTCTCAGGCCGCAGAGGTGTCTTCCTGTTTCTTATCCTCCAAATAGGCCAGGACGTTTGACTATTGTTGGCGTGGGACCTGACGTAGATGGCGGTTCAAGCTTGCCATAAGCGCCAGTAACAGCATCGTGCCAGTGTAGAGCAGAATCGTTGTGGTTGCTCCAACCGTTTGCAGCAAGATTCCTGTCAGGGCAAGTCCCAGTGGATCGCCTGCGAAGACAACAAGGCGAAAAATACTGTTGACGCGCCCCTGAAGTTCGTCTGGAATCAAGGACAGGCGATAACTAAATTGCACAACTCCATAAATCGTCATAACAGCCAGGATGAGCGATGTGATCAGCGCGATCCAGAGCAGATTGGGAATGAGCAAGAAGGCCGGAAAGAGCAAGGCAGTGAGCCACTGCGTGCTTATCGTCAATTGTGCAAAGCTGAAATGTTTCTGTAAGAAACCGCCCAGAACCGCCCCGATAAAGGTGCCAATTCCACCCGCTCCCAAAATCAACCCTATCTCCACGGATGGTATATGTTGCTGCTGCGTAACCACAATTACCAGCAGAATCAGTCCCCCGCCAACAATATGCACGACACATCCCAGCAGGGCAATAAAACAAAGCAGAGGCTGGTGCCAGAGCCATTCGATCCCTTCCCAGATCTCTTTGCCGAGCTGCTGGCGGCTGGATTGACGTTCCTCTTGAAAAGAGACGCGAATAAAGAAGAGCGAGCAAACAGAAATTATATAGGAGAGGGTATCTACGACGAACGGCAAGAATTGGCCGGCGCTATACAGTAAACCACCAAGGGAGCGCCCAAAAAGTGTAGACAAGCTATTTGTGACTTCAGCCTGGGAGGCGACAGTCGAAAGCTGCTCTTTTCTGACGACCCGGGGCAGGCAAGAGACCTCAGCCAGATTGAAGAAAACAAAGAAGGTGCCTTCAATCAAAGAAACCAGGTAAATTTGAAATAAGGTAAGCTCCCCCAGCAGGAGCGCAAGCGGGATGCTGCCCAGGCTGATCGCCCGGATGGTATCGCTGATAATCATGACGCGTTTGCGATCAAAACGATCGATCAAAGCGCCGGCTGGTAGACTGAAGATCAAATAGGGGAGAGCGCCCGCAGCACCGACAAGACCAGCCTGAGCCGGCGAATGGGTCAGCCCTAACACCAGAAAAGGAAAAGCCAGGTCCGAAATCTGTGTGCCTATTGCCGAGATGATTTGTCCGTACCAGAGCAATAAATAATCACCATTGCGCCAGAGCGAGAGCGGACGTTCATTATGTACAGTAGATTTTGCCATCTAACAGGCCACCTTTCATGCCTCTTTGCCTGCTTGAATTGTACTATAAAAAGCCTGCATCTCTACCTCTATGGCTGGACAGAAGTCGGGATCATCAAGGTAGATCTTGACAATCACTCAGTATTTCTGCTACTATGTGACTTGATGGTCATAAAGAAAACATATGGTCATGATTTAATCAAATTAGTCATTTATTACGTCGAATAGTCAAACCGCAACGATTCAGTCATAAGAGTGTTCGTTTGATACTTCATAGATGAATTTTCATGAAGCAGCAGCTCTACTCCTGAGCGTGCTTCTTTTTTTACTTTTAACTGAACTGTCTATATAAGGAGTTCTCTGTTATGCAAATTCCTGCACCCGCAGCCGCAAGGCCAGGGGGAGGATTCTCGTACAAGTGGGTTGTCGCGATGGTGGTCATCTTTGGACTGTTTATGACAGTTCTGGATGGCACGATTGTGAACGTTGCTATTCCAAGATTACAAAACGCCTTCGGGGCGAATCTGAATAGTGTCCAATGGGTTTTGACGGGCTATACGCTGGCCCAGGGCGTGGCAACGCCGCTGACGGCCTTCCTGTCTGACCGCATTGGAACCAAGCGCTTCTACTTGTTATCGCTGCTTGGTTTTACGGTGGGATCACTGTTATGTGGTTTCGCTCTCAACCTGCCGATGTTGATCTTCTTCCGCGTCTTGCAAGGTGCGACCGGAGCATTCCTATCGCCACTCGCGATCACGATGCTCTATCACGAATTCCCTCGACGCGAGCGTGGAACTGCGATGGGCGTGCTTGGTATTCCGATCCTGCTGGCCCCGGCTTTTGGTCCGACCCTGGGTGGGTATATCGTGACCTTTGCCAACTGGCCGCTGATCTTCTTTATTAATGTGCCTATCGGGATTGCTGGCCTGATTATGGGAGCTATTTTCCTGCATGAAGCTCCGACTCTGTCTGGCATTAAATTTGACTTGCCTGGTTTTATTCTTTCCGCGACCGGCCTGGCGACCCTGCTCTATGGACTCTCCGATGCCAGCACGGATGGTTGGGGTTCAAGCACTGTACTTGGTTTCCTGGCTGTCGGAACAATCCTGCTGATCGCTTTTGTGATTCTCGAACTGCGTATTGCCAGGAACGGCGGCCAGCCCTTGCTGGATCTGCGTGTCTTTGGAATAGGCACGTTTACAAGCAGTAACATCGCCAGCATTCTGGTCATTTTTGCCCTGTACGGAGGTTTGTTCCTCGTGCCGGTCTATCTCCAGAATATTCGTGGCCTGAGTGCTTATCAATCCGGCTTGCTGTTACTGCCGCAGGCCTTCGCCTCGATGCTCGCGATTGTCGTCGGTGGACGACTGGTTGACAGGTTGGGGGTTCGAGCCGTCGTAATTCCGGGTTTGATTATCCTGGCTATCTCTCTGTTCCAGTTTACGAATCTGAATTTGACTATCCCATATACGAACTTTCAACTCCTATTGATTCTGCGTGGTCTGGGTATCGGCCTGTGTCTGCAACCGTTGACGGTTTCTTCGCTGGTGGATGTCAAGCCGAAGAGTCTGGGTCAGGCGACGGCGGTTAATACGACGTTGCGCTTCGTGATGAGTTCGCTGGCCGTTTCGACGATTGCGACCCTCGTTCAGAGTCAGACAAAAGTTCACTATGATCACCTGGCCGAACTGGTAACTCCTTCCTCGAAACTGGGGCAACTGATTCCCCTGCTTCAGGGTGCATTTATGCAGCATGGAGCCAGTCAGGCTGCTGCTTATACAGCCGCTCTCGAAGAGATTAGCGGATTGCTACAGAGGCAAGGTGCCGTGCTGGCAATGCAAGATGCCTTCTGGCTGACGCTGGTCCTGGCGATCGCTGCGATCATTGCTTCGATGTTTGTCGGGGGTCGAAAGAAGCCTGAACAGATCGAAGAGATACCGATGACCGAAGCCGAAAAGGAAGAACAGCAGAAAGCCCTCGAAGAAGCTGCGATGGCAATCTAAGCTTACTCGAATGTTATCGACCTCGCTTTAAGGGTTTAAATATGGAAGGTCGAAGGCTTTCCAGATAGATATATCAACAATTCACTCATAGAGATGAAATGGAGCTCGAAATAAATGCGTCGTATAATCTTTATTCCTGTGCTGATCGTCGTGGCGATCCTGGCAATTGCTGGCGGAGTTCTGTACTATCTGTACCAGGGTTATCTTTACTACGGAACCGATGATGCCCAGGTTACTGGTAATATTCTCTCAGTCAGTGCCCCGGCAGCGGGACAATTGACCACTCTTGATGTTAAACTTGGTGATAGAGTAAATCGTGGCGACAAGATCGCGACCATCACGACTGTTTCAAGCACGACCGGCGCTAAAAACACAGTTGACGTGACCAGCCCGATGAGCGGCGTGGTTATTCAAGATGCCGCGATCGAAGGACAGTCCGTCGCCCCTGGCTTTTCGCTGGTGCAGGTGACAGACCTGAGCAACCTGACTGTGACGGCCTATGTCGATGAGGGTGCGATCAATGATATCCAGGTTGGTCAAACCGTTGATGTAACGGTGGACGCTTACAGTGGCACAAGCTTTACCGGAAAAGTTCAGCAGATTGTGAATGCAACCGCTGGTACATTCTCGCTGTTGCCTACCCAGGATAATGCGAGCGGCAACTTCACAAAAGTTGGTCAGCGTATTCCGGTCGTAATAACCCTGGACAGCACTTCGGGCAAGCACATTGTGCCCGGGATGAATACTTCAGTGAAGATTCATATTCACTAAAAAATCGCTGAAGAATTCTATACCCGGTGGGAGCTATCCTTAAAAGAAGTCCGACCGGGTATATTTATTAGATGCATATGAAATGGAGAGAGGTATGTTGATTAGCGGAGGATTATTTTTGATCGCGGCCCTGTCAATCCTGGGCGTTGTCCTATTGATGAGTGCCGAGGTAAAGGTCCAGAAAGCTGCCGCAAACGTTGTCGCAAAACCATCGACGTCAATCTCGCTGGCTGAGGAAAACGCCGCAGCCGCCTTAAAGAGAGAGTCGAAAGATCTTCAACCTGTTCAACCCCTTCTGCTGGAGAGCGGTCAGATCGACTCCCTGGCCGACCAGATTCGCCTGCTGCATCGCCAATCCCAGGAGCTGGAGGCACGCCTGGCCTCAATCACCGCCCTGACCGAACGATTAAGCGAAGCCCGCCCCCTGCAAAACCAGGGCTGATTCAACTCATAAAACCTGATCTATGAAAAGGGGCTATTGCAGAGACCTCCTCGTTAATCACTTCACACCGTTGAAGTGTTCAAACTGGCAATACCCCTTTTCAGCAATCAGGCCGATTGCAAGAAAGGCCTGAAGAATGAATGATTTGTGGCTAATGATTTACCATGCCGGCGTTCAGGTTTATTGTCGTTCCAGTCGTTGCGCCTGCTAGATCCGATGCCATGAAGGCCGCCATATTCCCCACTTCTTCCAACGTAGGACCCCTGCCCAAAAGATTGCGGCTCATCCAGCGTGGACCCCATTCTTCGGTGTGTTTATCAAGTTCAGGGTTGGCATAGGCGAGCGTCTTGTCTGCCGCGCCGTCCGAACCAGCCGAGTGAAGGCAGACGGTACGAACGCCATAAGGTCCCAATTCTGCGGCCAACAAGCGCAGCATCGCTTCAACCGCTGCCCATGCTGGTCCAAAGCCTGCCGTGTAGGGGAAAGGAGCTTGAGAAACAACTGCCGTCATGCCCATGATGACGCCCGAGTGTTGCTTTACCATATACGGATAGACCGCGTTTGCGGTATTGAACGTTGCTTTCGTGTAGTCGATAATTGGCATCGAAAAATCTTCATAGCTTAACTCAGTCAGTGCCGCGCCTTGCTCGCCCCCCGGTTTGTGCGTCGAGGTGGCACAAAATGAGATGTCAACGTGGCCCGTCTTTTCAACGATAGATTTGACAAAAGCGGCAACTGCATCCTTATCAAGCACATCCAATCGCTCTGCCTGGATATTTTTGTCAGCCAGTTTTTTGAGTGTATCCTGATTGTGATCGGCTATAAATACCGTTGCGCCAGCCTTAGCAAATGCCGCCGCTACAGCCCCGCCTATGGAACCTGCTCCGTACACCACTGCTGTTTTATTTTTTAGGATGTTCTCCATCTCGATGCTTCCTTTTGCTCTCGTGCTTGTACATCATTTCATGCCATCCCCTTTAAATTAGGAAGAGGAGAAGTTATGACTTAACTATCAGTACGACTCTTCCGCGAACGTGGCCGTCCTCGATTAGCTTATACGCCTGTGCGCTTCTGCGGGACCAGCAGATCTACGACACAAGTTTGACCCCGGCTTTAGAAACCAGGAAGGCCTTGCCTGCCCTCTCTTGTGGATTGCTTGCATATTCGACAACCGCATTGGCAACATCCTCCAGACTCGGTCGGGCGGCGATGTTTGCGAGAAATTCGGCTGTAGAAATGCCCAGAGAGGCAGCGTAGGCGTTGACGGCAATATTACCAAGCTCTGTTTCGGGCATTATCCCGCCCGGCACAAGCGCGAGGAACCACAACCCGAGCTGCAAGCGATCGGATTCCTTTTGGGCGTACTTTGCCAGAAACATCTGCATGCGCTTGGCACCAGCATAGCCACCTGATAGTGGTGAGTCTCCCATAGCTGCTCCGCTGGAAATGAGAATTACTGTTGTTCCTGCGGGTAACGGTGTGGTCAAGGCGGCCTGGGAGAAGAGCAACGATATCTTCACATCGCTATTCCAGTTGCCTGAAAACTGCTCCCAGGTTTGCTCCATCAGTGGTGCCATATGCGGGATAGCACCTGCGCAAACGACAACAACATCTGGCGCAAGCGCCTCAAACACCCTGGCAGGAGCGCCCTCGTCAGTCGCGTCCAGCGCGAGGATCTGCACGCCCGGAAATTCAGTGGCGAGCTGATTGAGCGGCTCTGTCTTTCGTGCAACGGCAAGCACCCGTGCCCCCTCAGCGTAAGCTGCGGCAACAATCGTGCGTCCCAGACCCCTGCTGCCTCCGATGACAACTATACACTTGTCTTGGAGGCGGGGAGCCTTGATTCGTTCGTTCATATCTTCGTTCCTCTCAAGTGAATAAGGAATAGAAACCTTTGGATCAAATGTTCTTCTCAATAGGCAGAGTATACCCTTGAATATTGAGACAATCTATGCTAAATTGTCCTGAATATGTGTCAGATCGTCCCAAATGAGGAGAAGAGCATGGACGTGCTGGGAGATGTCCTGGATACACTTGAACTGAAAGGCTGGATCTCTTCGCGCAGGGAGCTTGCTCCTCCCTGGCGCTATGACTTTGCCGCCAGTCAGGATATGATCTTTCACCTGCTTAACTTTGACGGGGGCTACCTTTCTGTAGATGGGGACCCGACGCCGATGCGGATCGAGGATGGAGCTGTCCTGCTCTTCCCCTTCGGACATGCTCACTCCATCTGTGACAAGCCAACTTCTCCCCTGATTCGAGTTCTCCATGTGGACTATGATCTACAGAAGAAATATCAAAGCTTCCCTGACACATCTGAGGGAACAAAGAAGGCTGTGCTCTGTGGTGCCTTCCATTTGGAGCATCCTGGTACTTTTCCATTGCTCTCAAGTTTGCCAAAAGTGATCCACATTCCCGCAGAACAGGGCCAGACGGTGCAAGGTTTCACCGAGATTGTCCAATTGATCGCACGTGAAGCAGCCGCGCCCCGGTTGGGCACCGAAGTGATGCTCAGGCGCTTAACCGAACTGCTTTTCATTCAAGTAATTCGGATCTGGGTTGAGCAACAGGCGGAGGAATCTAGAGGATGGTTAGCAGCGCTCCACGATCAATCGATCAGCATCGCTCTGGGTCTGATTCATCAATCGCCCGAACGGAGGTGGAAGGTTGAGGAACTGGCAGCGGCAGTGGGATTCTCCCGCTCGGTATTCTCTGCTCGCTTTACGCATCTGGTAGGTGAGCCTCCGATCAAGTACCTGACCCGTTGGCGGATGCAGAGAGCGACCCGTTTGCTCAAGAATGACGTCGAGGTGGAAAAGATTGCCGAGCTTCTTGACTATGAGTCAGAAGTGGCCTTTCGCAAGGCCTTCAAACGAGAGATCGGCATGTCCCCAGCCAGGTATCGGAAGTCTGGGTAGTTTCTCTCCACATGGGTAGTTCACTCCACGCTGGAACGCCTCTTATTGGCCTTTTCCCTTTTAGATTTTTCCACCGATCAACGACTAATATAATAGATAAAATCCCCAGGGGTGCAGGGGACGAAGTTCCCTGCCAGGGTTCGGGACAGCGTCCCGATCGTCCCCCGTCCCTTCGTCCCTATTCTGACCTGTCAGGATTCAGTGCGAGCTTTGCATCAGGTTTTACCACCGTCTTGTAGTAGACGCACAGATCGGTCAGAGGACACTTCTGACAACGTGGTCGATCGTAGAAACACACTTGCTGCCCATGTCGTAAGAGTGCCTTATGGAAATCGTAGATCGTTCGAGCCTCTTTCGGCAGCAGTGCCAGTAACAACTCGTGAGCATTATCCGCGCTAACCTTCGAACCAATCAGCCCCAGCCGAATACTCAACCTGTGAACATGTGTATCGACCGGCAGAATCGGCTTGCGACAGCTAAACAACAAAACGCAGGCAGTAGTCTTCGGACCCACGCCCTCCATGCGACTTAGCCAGGCCGCTCCCTCCTCAACCGGTAGATCGCGTAGGAAATCCAGATTCAGTTCGCCGCGCTCTTCCGTGATCCGCTTCATCAATGTTTGTAGACGAGGCGCTTTGACTTCGGGCCAGTTGACATTCAGGATCAGCTCTTCGACCTCTTTTGTTGGAGCATCTCGAAGAGCCTCCCAGTTTCCAAAATGATTTTTCAAATTATCGTAGGCAGCGGCTGTTTGCTCATCTTTGGTGCGATGCGAAAGAATGATATCGACCAGCATACTCAGAGGGTCCTTCTTAGACCAATCCGCAGGACCATAACGCTCGGTCAGGCGACGAGTGATTTCGAGGGCCTTTGCGGAAAGAGCTTCGCGATCTTGATAGGGGTAGCCATAGTCGGCGGGATTTCGCACACGCCTGGTTGTTTGAGCGGATTTGTCTTGCTTCACTGGAAACCTCATTTCTCAATCATGGCAATCTGACAAAATCAATCTAATGAGTGAATCGAAATCAAATTAATAAGTGAATCATAGTAGATAAATATGTTGGGCGCCAGAGTTGCAGAACGGAGAACAAATTGTATTTTGTATACGTTTCCAAAAGCATCAATGTGACAGATCAGCATGTCAATACAAGCTAACGGAAAATTGATCGAGTGGTTGATAGAATTGCAAAAAAGAGGCTAAAATCGGCGAAAAAGTGGCTTTTTAAAATTGACGAGATTGGCTGGTGCGGATGTGAGCTGGATGATTTCCTTGCTCAAAAGCGAAAGGACCGTCAGCAAGCTCACAGCGCCAAAAGAAGCCTGTTCGGGATTTTTTCGGGTTCGTTATTCTCTATGGGTGCTGCCGACATATATCCGATAAGCGGAATGTAGCCAACTGTACCCCAGAAGTGGCAAAACGATGATTACCAATGAGTTATACTTCAGGGACCGCTTAAATTTTCCATGTACAGCACATGAGATTGCGCGAGTCATTCCACACCCTGGACATGGCTTTCCAAAAACAGTTCGGAAAAGACAAGGCAACGGATGCCTTTCAAACCAGCGCGTCGGAATCAGCCAGAAGATCAAAGGAAGCAGCAGATAAAATCTCAGCTTCCCCTGTTCTTCTAGCCTCAAGAATTTTGCTTGCTTTCCCAGAGGTAGAGAGAAGAGAGCAAACACGAGGGACCTCACATTGCAGCGCGGTTCAAAGGATAGCCGGCGCTGTCATGGTAGCTGCCAGTGATAATCGTAATCAGATCGATCAGAGTCCAGATGCCACAGCCGCCAAATGTAAGAAGTTGGATAACACCGATGACCGTATGACCGGTATAGAAACGATGGACCCCAATCACACCCAGGAAGATACAAAGCAGCAATGTCGTTAACCAATCTTTTCCGGGACCAAACTGCTGAAAGGGTTGTTGTCCCCACTGCTGTTGGGGCTGAGCATAGATTGGCGGAGGTTGCTGTCCCCACTGCTGTTGAGGTTGCCCGTAGGGAACTTGCCCCTGGGGTGGTTGTCCATATCCAAAAGGTTGCTGTCCCTGAGGGGGTTGACCATATCCAAAAGGTTGCTGCCCCTGAGGTTGTTCCGGTGATGGCTGCTGCCATTGAGGTGGTTGGTCGCTCATAAAATGTACTTCCCTTTTACTGTTAGTATAGCTGCCCAATACAAATGGACATCCGGTCAAGCAGGCGAGTAGACTTCAAAAGCCTGATTATCAACATAAGAGCAAAACAAGGAGACGTTTATTTCGTTGATGGATAGCCTGATTGACTACATTTTTTAGAGGTCGCCAAAACCATTATTAAAGAAGTGCAGAGCTTTGTCAATCTATTTTTGTCAGATTCATGTTAAGATTTGGAAAATGTGTAAAATTACCAATTCTGGCAAAAATGAACAGCTCCCTTGATGATCTGATTTCAAAGGAGCTGTATGTTTTAGGAACAGCTTGTCGAGGTCGATAGCTTAGCTAGATCTTGGCCTGGATGGTCTGGCGCAGGAGTTCAACGAAGTCTGTTTTGAGACTGGCCCCTCCAACCAGGGCTCCATCAATTTCGGGATGTTGCATGAATTCCGAGATATTTTCCCGTGTCACGCTTCCACCATAGAGGATCGGTAGCGCAAGGGCCGCCTCGTTGCTATGGAGGGTTGCGAAAGTCTCGCGAATCTCCTGGATGACTTTGCCAGCCTGTTCCATTGTTGCGGCTTTGCCGGTGCCGATGGCCCAGATCGGCTCATAGGCAATCACAACCTGTTGAAGGCTCTCCTGTGGGAGATTTGCCAGACCCTTATTGACCTGCGAACGCACAATCTCAGAGGTCTGACCTGCATCATATTGCTGCTCATTTTCTCCCACGCAGACAATTGGTCGGAGTCCATGTTTAAGCGCGGCCAGAACCTTTTGATTGACCAGTTCATCGGTCTCATGAAAATACATGCGGCGCTCAGAATGTCCAATGATCACAGTTGTGCAGAGCTCGGCAACCATTGAAGGTGCCAGTTCGCCGGTATAGGCTCCCTTCTCCTGATAGTAAAGGTTTTGCGCACCCAGTTCGATTCTGGGGAAAGGGTTGGCATCGAGTACCTGGCGAACTGCCGGAAGTGAGATAGCCGGTGGACAAAGGACCGCGAGCACCTGCGTATAGTGTTCGGTTAATGCTCCCAGGAGGGGGACAATCTCAGTTGCGAAAGTGGCAGCCTGTCGAGGGCCGAAATTCATTTTCCAGTTGCCTGCGACAATTGCTTGCCGAGTATGTGTAGTCATATGATTTTTCCCTGTCTGCTTTGAAGCGACACCTATAGAGTTTGTTAAATGGCAAGCCAATCAATCAAATTCATGGATTGAAAGGGTGAAAGCGCCCTTGTAAATCGTCTTTAAATAGGAAGCCATACCCGGTGAAGGATATGGCTTTGAGGTTTTCCTACGTTTACGTTGGAATCGGCTAATGTGTGCTTTACTTTTCCTGAAGGGCAGCCACGCCTGGCAAATCTTTTCCTTCGAGGAACTCCAGCGAAGCACCCCCACCGGTCGAGACATGCGTCATCTTATCGGCGGCCCCGGCCTGCTCAACGGCAGCGGCCGAGTCGCCGCCACCGATGATGGTTGTCGCGCCCGCACGGGTTCGGGCCGCCAGAATCTCGACAATCGCCTCGGTTCCTTTGGCGAAGGCTGGCATTTCAGCGACCCCCAGGGTTCCGTTCCAGACGATCGTCTCGGCTGATCCAAGCGCCTGTTTGAAGGCCTCAACCGTTGCCGGACCGATATCCAGAATCCGCCAGCCGGGTGCAACTTTGTTAGCCGCGACGACCTTCGAGTTTGCGTCGGCCGCAAAGCGATCGGCAACGACTACATCGGTCGGCAGGATCAGATTCAAGTTCCGTTGGTCGGCTTGCCGAATCAGTTCACGTGCAACGTCTACCTTGCTCTCCTCGAAGAGGGAATCTCCGATCTCGAAGCCCTGCGCTTTGAGGAAGGTATTCGCCATGCCACCACCGATCAACAGCAGATCAACCATACTGATCAAACGCTCCAGAACGGCAATCTTGTCGGAAACTTTTGCGCCCCCCACAATCGAAGCGAAAGGACGACGGGGATTCTCAAGGGCTGAGCCAAGGAAGTTCAGCTCTTTCTCCATCAGGAAGCCACCAACGCCTGGCAGGGTCCGTGTGACCCCCTCAGTCGAAGCATGGGCGCGATGGGCGGTTCCAAAAGCATCGTTGACATAGAGGTCGCCAAGTGAAGCCAGCTTGCTGGCAAACTCTGGATCGTTCTTCTCCTCTTCCTTGTGGAAGCGGAGGTTTTCGAGCAAGAGCACCTGCCCCGGCTGAAGGGCTTTGGCCTGAGCTTCGACCTCTGGACCGATGCAGTCAGGAGCAAGCTGGACTTCCAGCCCTAGCAGTTTGCTCAAGCGATCGGCGGCCGGCTTGAGGCTCATCTTCTCAACGGCCTGGCCTTTGGGACGTCCCAGGTGGGACATCAGGATAACTGCCGCTCCCCCATCCAGCAGATAGCGGATAGTGGGGAGGGCAGCCGTGATGCGTGAGTCATCGGTAATCTGCTGCTCATCATTGAGTGGCACATTAAAATCGACACGCACCAGAACATGTTTACCCGCGACATCGATATCGCGAATGGTTTGCTTATTCATAACGTCTGCCCAAATTCTAAATCCTTATGCTACCGATGGTAGCAAGCGAGACCTAGAAACCTTTCTGTGCGACAAAGTTGGTGAGGTCAGCCACGCGGCTGGAATAGCCCCACTCATTGTCGTACCAGGCCAGAACCTTGACCATATTTCCACCGATAACCATAGTGGACTGACCATCAATGATGGACGAGTGTGAGTCGCCACGGAAGTCGGTTGAAACCAGGGGCTCGTCGGTATATTCCAGAATACCCTTTAGTGGACCGGCAGCGGCCTCTTTGAAAGCAGCGTTCAGTTCGTCAACGCTGGTCTCTTTGCGGAGGTTCGCAACAAAGTCAACGATTGAGACCGTGACGGTCGGAACACGCAGAGACATACCGTCGAAGCGGCCCTTGAGTTCTGGGATGACCAGAGAGAGCGCACGAGCGGCACCTGTGCTGGTGGGGATGATGTTTGCGGCAGCGGCACGTGCGCGGCGCAGATCCTTGTGTACAACATCCAGGATACGCTGGTCGTTGGTATAGGAGTGGATCGTGTTCATCATACCGCGCTCGATGCCAAAGCGATCATTGATAACCTTGACAGCGGGAGCGAGACAGTTGGTGGTGCAGGAAGCATTGGAGATAATGTTGTGTTTGGCAGGATCGTACTTATCGTCGTTAACGCCAAGCACAATCGTAAGATCCTCGCCTTTGGCTGGTGCGGAGATAATAACTTTTTTTGCGCCGGCCTGGCGATGGGCCGCAGCTTTGGAGGCGTCTGTGAAAAATCCCGTTGACTCAATCACAATGTCGATACCGAGATCGCCCCAGGGAATCTGAGCGGGATCACGCTGAGAAAGAACCTTGATCGTATGTCCATTGATGGTTAGCGTGTCGGTTCCGGCTTCGACTTCGCCAGGAAAGCGACC
>DASSXK010000060.1:0-2296 GCA_035703945.1 Ktedonobacteraceae bacterium
TGCGCATGTTCCGTTTGAAGATAGAGAATCGCGCTGGCAAGAACCAGGATGTTGAGAAAGCCGTAAACTGTTTCCTTATTCCAAAGATATTGTAACTGTGTATCAACATGGAAGCTATAGTATCCCACAAGTAAGATATAGCCTCCATTTGCCAGCAGGGCTGTGCGAACAGATTTAAACAGGTCAAAGTTAGCCGCGATCAAGGGGATTGAGAGACCTAGCACGACATCTGAGAGGGGAGGAATTGTCACAAGTGTACTTCGCAGAACCTCGCCGGTAAACAGTATCAGTGCGGCCTGAATGCCCAGCAAGAGTAGCTTGAGTGGTCGGCGTGGCTGAAATGATAGGAATACCCAGTAGAGAAGCAGATGTATGCACAATAGAACTATGAGAGTAATTAAGAGCCATTCAAAACTGAGTGGTGCGGCTGAACAGACTTTGGTTTTTAGTCCAGATTTCAGGATTTCGGCGCGACAATCTCCTGACGTAGGGGGATTTGTTTTAGTGAACCATACCCATTGCCTGAGATAGTTCCAGCTAACAAATGCAAACCAGAGTGGCAAAAACCACCAGAGAAGTCGAATAGGCTGTCTGTGTCTCATGACTGTCCTCGCCAACTCGCCTGAAAGATCGTCCATCTTCCAAAACAAGCTTTGAAATCTTCAAAAGCTCCCTCGAACATTTCAAATTATAGCATTATCGGCCTGGATGGGACAGTGGCGCTTCCGACAGTGGCGGAAACGCCAGCCAGACAGGAGCCAACCTGAAAAATATCAGTGTCGTAAAAGACCTGAAAAAAGCAGCGCAAGCGGTCTACACTTTGAGCAGAGGCCAGCTTGAATCTTTGAGAAGTATATAACGGAGTGGCCGAAGAAGGAGATACACCATGCAGCCATCATCTGCAAATTTTGCACAAGGCGCCAGTGCCAACGTTCCGCCCCTTGTGCAGGTAGAGCACCTCACGCGTGTCATTGCTTCACGGACGAAGCAGACCATGATCCTGGATGATATTACGTTTGCCGTGCCGACTCTCAGCCTCTTTGCAATCAATGGACCATCCGGTAGCGGGAAATCCACGATCCTGAACATGTTGACTGGCATCGACAAGCCAACGAGCGGCCGTGTCATCTTCGCTGGACAAGAGTTGAAAGCGTTGAGCGAGGATAATCTGGCGCGTTGGCGAGGAAAAAATGTCGGGATCGTCTTTCAGTTTTTTCAACTGATTCCGACCCTGACAGCCCTGGAAAACGTGCTGCTGGCACTTGAACTGGGGAGCGGTAGTGGACTCCCACGCCGTCAATGGCGGGAACGGGCGCAGGTCTGTTTAGAGCAGGCCCGGATTGGCGAGCTTGAGAACCGTCTACCCAGCGAGCTATCAGGCGGAGAACAGCAGCGCGTGGCGATTGCGCGCGCCCTGGCCAATGATCCTCCCGTAATTGTCGCCGATGAGCCAACCGGTAATCTGGATTCTCACACCGCTCACCAGGTTTTTGATACCCTGGCCAGCCTGACGCAACAGGGGAAGACCGTGATCTATGTCACCCATGCGCGGGAACTGGCGGCGCGGGCCAGCGCCGGTATTGAGTTGCTGGATGGTCGGATCGTTGGCAGCGTTGGAGACGTGATGCTTCGTTCCGGTTTAAGTGGAAAAAAGGGCGTCGGAGGCCAGCTATGAGGAGCCGATTGAGTGCCATGACACGCAAATCGCTGGCGGATCTTAGCTTGCGTAAGGGAAGGGCCACGCTCGTCATTCTCAGTATCCTGATTGGCGTGTTTGGACTGACCGCCGTGAATGCCGCGACAGAAAATATCGGATCTGCCTTTGCTTACACGCGTGATCAAAGCGCGGTTCCCGATCTCACTTTTTCAATTGGAGCCCATCGGCCCGATTTGGTTCAGCGTATCGCCGCTCTTCCAAATGTTGCTATCGTGCAGACGCGTTGGGAATACCTGACGCACTGGCTCGTTTCGGGAGGCACCGGTCAGGTAGAAATGCAGATCTGGAGCTATGATGATTTTAATGCCATCAAACTTCAACCTTTCCAGCTTACGAGCGGCCATTTGCCTGGGCCGGGCGAAATTGTGCTGGAGACCTTTGATAAAGCCCTGCAAACCGTTTCGATTGGCGATACCATAACGGTCGCAGGTGTGGGAAAGCAGATGGTTACTTTTCGGGTGGTAGGGTTTGGACGCACACAGGGGATCGCACCTCTCAAGGAGCAGAGACCAGGATTAAGTCTTGGCTATACGTCCGCGAGCTATCTACAACAAACTGTGTCTGGAGCAATGGTGACGG
>DASSXK010000095.1:0-2307 GCA_035703945.1 Ktedonobacteraceae bacterium
GGAGCCGGCTTTTGAGGCTGTGTTGGTGAGCGATTCCGCCACTACTCACAGAGGTAGATTGTCCCGCCTTGTCCCCGTTACCGGACTTGACCGAGTGGAAGTCAGAAAGCTTGCACGCTCGTTCGTAATGAGCATGGGCGAGTCTTGTCTTATTGATTTCAATAAGGGTGGTACCACGGAGATTACCGACAACTTCGTCCCTGATGGATGGTTGTCGGTTTTTTATATGTTTGAAGGAGACCCCGATGATTGATCAGCTTGGCAATGTGCTTGAGCAGCTCGATACCTTGCTCGCACGCGCCACAGCAGAATTGGAGCCGATTGAACACTCAGCCGAATTGAAAGACTGGGATATACGCTACCTGGGACGGAACAGCGGCGCACTCAAAGAAATTAATCAGGTTATGCCGAAGTTATCAAAGGCTGAGCGTCCTGTCGTTGGTCAGAAGCTTAATCAGGTTAAGGCCCAACTTGAACGTTCCTTGTATGAGAAGCGGGAGGCGATTCACCAGCGCGAAATGCTGGCTTCGCTTGAGCAGGAGCGCCTCGATGTGACCCTGCCAGGTCGTATGCTTCCACCTGGTCATATGCATCCCCTCTCGCAGACGATTCGCGAAGTGACAGACATCTTCGTCCGTATGGGTTTCCATGTCGCGCAAGGACCTGAGGTTGAAACCGATTACTATAATTTCCAGGCCCTGAATCTGCCTGCGGACCATCCTGCCCGCGATATGCAGGACACCTTCTGGATCGCTCCGGGCCAATTGCTGCTGCGTACTCAGACCTCTCCAATGCAGATACGCACAATGGAAAAAATGAAACCGCCTGTGCGTGTAGTCGTTCCAGGGAAGGTTTTCCGAAATGAAGCCATTGATGCCAGCCATGAAGCCATATTCCACCAGATAGAAGGCTTGATGATTGATGAAGATTGCACGATGGGCGATCTTAAAGGCTGTCTGGAACGCGTGGCACGAGAGCTTTTCGGCCAGGAACGGAAATTGCGTTTTCGAAGCAGCTACTTCCCTTTCACAGAGCCAAGCGCAGAAGTAGATATCGACTGCCCAATTTGTAGCGGCAAAGGGTGCCGCGTCTGTAAATATAGTGGCTGGTTGGAAATGCTTGGGAGCGGTATGGTTCATCCAAAAGTGCTGCGTCAGGTTGGCTATGATCCTGCTAAATATCGGGGTTTTGCCTTCGGTATGGGTGTAGAGCGGATTGCCATCCTGAAATATGCTGTTGGTGAAATTCGCCTCTTTTCAGGAAATGATCTGCGCTTCTTGCAGCAATTCTAGCATTACTTTGAATCTTAGGCAGGTAACGTAATATGAATGGAGAGCCAGTAGAAGCTGCGCCAACATGGCGACTTACCCAGAATGACATTAAAGCATTATTGGCAATGTGGTCGGGTTGGTATAGCCTTTATCGGCATGTCTGGTTTGAAAGCAACACGTTCTATAGCACATTTTCGATTGAGGTGCGTGCCAACGAGCAGCAACTGAGCCGGGTGGCAAGTCTTCTTCCACCAGGAACACAGTTAGGTCGCGAGCGGAATCGCCTCTTTATGCAAAGCCTGCCAGTCACTCTGGCCGAGGCTTATGCCTACAATAGTGGAAATAAGCCGGGTTCACCAACCGCAAATTATATTGAACTGTTGATGGGAATTGAACTGGAGCATGTCACCTTCACACTCACCGTCGGACCACTCGATTTGCATCAAAGTGTGAATGGGACTTTAAAACTTGATGCCGCACGACAGTATTCTCTGGTGTTTGTTGGTGGGATTTCTCGTAGAAGCTTTCATATTCAGTCACTTCATCAATATGGTCCTGGGGTGCGTGGAGCGGGTCGGATGGTTTTGCATCCCTTGCGGGAAGGCCTGGATTGTTTTCAAGATGTGCTCAGCCAGGCATCGACTTCCATGACCTCAACCTTAGCGACTATAAAGAAGCCAGTTTTGATGCCAGATACACGACGTAGTTATTACTTTCTCTGCCGAGATGAACATGAGGCAAGTGCCCTGGTAGATTTATTGAATGAGATTAATAGCATGCATGGTTTTGCATCCGCCGGGCATATTGTGTTAACAAATATGGATTCGAGGCTTGATCTGCCTGTGTTTGTTTCTTTCCTGCGTGTGGGACGTGGGGCAGGTCTTTTTAAAGAGGAGTCGATGAGTTAGATGAATATGCGAGTGCCACTTAGCTGGCTTAAAGAATATATTGATATTAAGGTTTCGCCCGAGGAACTTGGGCATATGTTAACCATGGCAGGACTGGAAGTAGAGTCCATTGAGCGAATCGGCTCTGA
>DASSXK010000109.1:0-6790 GCA_035703945.1 Ktedonobacteraceae bacterium
AGACCCAATCCTCAGGCATACCCAACTCTTTGCCCAGGATGCGTACTTCGTCCTTAAAGAGCATTCGCAGCGGCTCAACCAGCTTCAAGGCCATCTGTTCGGGCAAGCCACCAACGTTATGGTGGGTCTTGATCCTCGTCGCCGTAGCAGCCGTATCATGGCTGGTGCTCTCAATCACATCGGGATAGAGCGTCCCCTGGGCCAGGAAGTCGATCGGCTCACCCTCGGCCTGCAAGCGAGCAGCTTCTTCTTCAAAGACCCGAATGAATTCTTCGCCGATGATCCGACGTTTCTGCTCTGGATCAACAACATCCTTCAGGCGACCAAGAAAGCGCTCACGGGCGTCCACGACAACCAGCGGAATCTGCATATGCTGCCCAAACGTCTCAGCAACCTGTTCGCGCTCACCGCCACGCAAGCAGCCCGTATCAACAAAGACGCAGGTCAAGCGATCACCAATTGCCTTATGAATCAGGAGGGCTGCGACAGCGGAATCAACGCCACCGGACAGCGCACAGATCACACGTCCGTTCCCAACGCGCTCGCGCACCATCTCAACGGATTCATCAATCACCGACGCAGTTGTCCAGTCCGCTTCACAACCGCAGATGCGGAAGAGAAAATTCTGGATGATTTCTTTCCCCTGGGGTGTATGCGACACCTCTGGATGAAACTGGAGACCCACCAGACCATTAGCATTCCCCATCACCGCGACGGGATTGCTCTCCGTGCTCGCCAAAACGTGAAAGCCGGGAGGCAGGACATCCACGCTATCGCCGTGGCTCATCCAGACGGGAAGTCGAAGACCAGAGCCTTTGCGGAAACGATTCAACGCATCGGTCTGGGCAGGCGAGGGGACAATATCAGCAAAAATGCGGAAGGTTTGAGGATCGCTTTTGGCTTCCTGTACGACCTCGATCGTGGCAGGACCATATTCGCGGCTGCCATGAACCGGGTTCACATGTCCGCCCAGATGTTGCGCCATCAAATGCATGCCATAGCAGATTCCCAACACGGGTAAGCCACTCTCTAAAATGGCCTGATCGCAGGTGGGGGCATTCTCATCATACACACTGGAAGGGCCACCGGAGAGGATAAAACCTTTAATATCCAGGTGCTTGTTCTCGCGTAACTGCTCCAGGGTTGTAGAAGAAGGAACAATCTCGCTATAGACATTGCATTCTCGAATGCGACGGGCAATCAATCGGCTATATTGTGAGCCATAATCCAGAATCACGATCGCCTCCCGGCGACTCAAGGACTGCATAATATTCCTTTCCTTCAGGATGCGCCAACTCATTACCACATCCCCAACAAACAAGAAAAAATTGGAGGGGCAACGGCCCTGGCCGGAATCACGAGGGGGCCATCGTCCATTGCATGTGCGCGGGTCAAAACCTGGAGACCGGCTTTTGCAGCCGAGTTGTTTGCCTGCCCACCATTCCCAAACGCAGCAGTTGAGGAAAGCGAAACAATCCACCAAAAATTTTACTGATTATGCGCTTCTGAACCGCCCGACTACACAACATCGCAAACAAGGAGAATGTGAGCCAGATACTATTTCAATAAAGCTTCCGTTGAGTCCACAGTTGGACCACACCGTTGCCTGAATTAGCACGCGTTTGCTACCAATATGATAATCTGAGTATACCACAAGGGAAGGGCTTTCGAAACTTCCGGATGCATGGTTTTCAGGAGGGGCAGTAGTGTCATCATAGCTCGCATCAAGCGAGTTCTATTTCACCAGAACCCGTGACGCTTCTAAACAGATAACCCCCACACATCCAACACGAGCGCTATGGCGTGTACCGGGCGGCAAAATCAACCCATCGCCTGCATTTAACGAAATCGTCAGGCAATTTCCATATTCATCTACTTTATCGGGCAAGGAGAAACAGATCGATCCCTGAGCACAATACAAAATAGCTTCGTATTTGTGACTATGGACCGCGTAAAAGTCTCCAGGTGCGCTGGACCATATGAAGGGAGATAGGCCTTCCTGGCACATTTTCTGCTCCAGTTCATTCAACTGCGGCTTAGCATCCCCCTGCCAGCGTATAACTAGCATTCTTCACCTCTATTTTCAAGCTTAGCGCCCTTGTAAACAGATTATATCCACAGTTAAAGGAGGGCCAAAAAGCTTCGAAACAATTTCATCGATTCCCTTTATCTCTAGAATGCAGAGATAAAAAGTTATCAGGTTTCAAATCAGTATAACTGAGAAATGTAAATAGGTTATGATATTGCGTAAATAGTTTGTTAATAAAACCACACTGTTTTTTCACCCCTTGCCCGAAAGGTTGGTTAAGAGATAAAATAGAAGCCTGACTCCATATACCTTCATGTCGTTCACTCGAAAGGAGAACCATCTACCGGTGAGTACGACAAAGATCGCCGCAACTCTCTTTCAATTGCAACAAATTGACCTCGAACTGGAGCGCCTGGCAATCGAAAGCCAAAACCTTGAAAATTCGTTGAAAAACAATCCCACCTTGCAACGTCTCCGCAATACGTGCGATGACGCACAACAACAACTGAAAGCTGGACTACAAACGCAAAAAGAAGCAGAATGGGCACTGGAAGAAGTCAGTCGTAAATTGGCAACAACTGAGCAACGCTTGTATAGTGGTATTGTAGTTGGTCCCAAAGAGCTCGCAAGCTTACAACAGGAAGTTCAATACCTGCGTGCTCAACAGAATCGTCAGGAAGACCGCACGCTAGAAGTGATTGAAAACACTGAACATCTCCAGGAACAGGTACACCTCAAAGCAGAGGCACTTCAACAAGCAGAAGCCGCCTGGGCAAAAGAAAATACCGTTCGCCTCGAACGACGTCCCCTGCTTCAAGTACGCCAGCAAGAACAGCTTGCACTGCGTACACAATTGGCCCAGCAAATAGACGAGGGGATTCTTACCCGTTATACTCAGATGCGTCGCACCAAACAGGGCCAGGCCGTGTCTAAAATAGAGCAGAATTCGTGTCAATGGTGTCGGGTTACTTTAACGCCGGGTGAACTGCAACGGGCTCGCCTCGATTCGGCGCTGCAAACCTGTAGCAACTGCGGACGCATTCTGTACTTCGAACGCTAATCACAGCCCAATTATCCTGGGGAGACTAAGGAAAAAGGCAATCTCACATAGCTCCTTGATGAAAAGGGATACAGGGAGGAGATCAGCTTTTCATACAAAGGGGCTATGTACCAGGGGAGAATTTATATATTATGATTAAAAAAGGACAAACCTTAATTTTACGTACTGACGGTGCTTCGCGCGGCAATCCAGGTCATGCCGCTGCGGGGGTTGTTATTGAGGATACAGAGGGCAAATTACTGGCCCGAGGCAAAAAGTATCTGGGCAAAATGACAAATAATCAGGCGGAATATTCGGCTCTCATTCTCGGTCTGCGCTCTGTCGCTCGCTATGAACCCGGGGCCGTGACTATCTATATGGATAGCGAACTGATCGTCAATCAAATGAATGGCCGTTACCAGGTGAAAAATATAGATATGAAGCCGCTGCATGAAGAGGCCAAAGGGCTGGTCGCCTCTCTTGCTTCGGTCTCCTTCACACATGTCCCCCGTGCCGAAAATCACCTCGCAGATGCGCTGGCCAATGAAGCACTGGACGCTCAACGCCAGTCAGCCCCTCCACCTGCTCGCCAGAAGATGCACTCGTGAGCAGATAACACTTGCTCAAAGCTCTTCCATTTCAGAGTTACTTGAATTTATTTACCGATTGGACTGGTTCTCCAGGCCAGTTGCGGAGGCTAACCAAAAAGTTACCTACTATTTCTCAGTTGATACGTATATCATGTAGAGAGAGATAATTAGCTTTGAGTGAAAGAGATAGAAGCAGCATGATTGGTACTGTCTTGCAACAGCAACAGCGGGACCTCCTGATAAGAGAGCGGCAGATAGCTGGCGATCTGCAAACGTTTCTGGCCGGTTCCAATGAAACCGATGCCTATCGAACAACCCTGCAACAGGTCTCAATGGCGCTGGAGGATCTTTTCCTGCTGGTCATTGTGGGCGAATTTAACGCGGGTAAGTCCGCTTGTATTAATGCCCTGCTCCACGCACCTGTGCTTGAGGAGGGCGTCATCCCAACGACCCAGCAGGTGACTATGCTGCGTTACGGCACAGAGAACCAGCACAAACAACGCGAAGCTGCGCTGCTGGAGATCAGTTATCCCGCTGATTTTCTGCAAGATATCAGTATCGTCGATACCCCTGGAGTAAACGCGGTCCTGCGCGAGCATGAACGACTGACCGAAGACTTTGTGCCGCGCAGCGACCTGATCCTTTTCGTGACCTCAGTGGATCGGCCTTTTACCGAGAGCGAGCGTGCTTTCCTGCAACGGATTCGCAACTGGGGCAAAAAAGTCGTGATCATTCTAAATAAGGTCGATATCCTGCAAACGCCCCAGGCCTTAAATAATGTGCTGGACTTCGTACGTGAGAATTGCCGCACCTTGCTCGGTTTCCAACCGGATATCTTCCCCGTCTCAGCTCTGATGGCCCAACGCGCCCACCAGGCCGTCGGCCATGAAGCAATTCGTCTCTGGGAACAGAGCCGCTTCAACAAGCTGGAAGAGTACCTTTTCAAGACACTGGACCAGGACGAACGCGTCCGTCTCAAGCTCCAGAGTCCGCTGGGAGTGATGGAACGCGTCATCACGCAGACGCGCCAAGCCGTTGAGGAACGTGCCAGCCTGCTAAACGAGGATTCCCGGACAGTCGCTACAATTGATGAGCAGCTTAAGCTCTATCAGGACGATATGGGCCGCAATTTCCTCTTCCGCCTCAACGAAGTTGAAAATATTATTCTGAGCATGCGCGGACGAGGCGATCGTTTCTTCGACGATACGATCCGCCTGGGACGTATTATTGACCTTGTTCAATCCAGTCGCGTGCGTGAAGAATTCGAGCGCGATGTCATCGCCGATAGCGCGACCCGCATCGATGCAGCGATTCAAGAGCTGATCGATTGGATGGTCGAGCAAGAGCATCGCCTCTGGCAGGATATTATGGAATATCTCGATCGCCGCCGCCAGGTAAGCGCCCGCCGTGATGACCAGATCGTCGGCAGCATCGGCAAGCAATTTGACTACAACCGTCGCACCTTGCTTCAAACTGTGGCAAGGACAGCCAACACAGTCCTGATGACCTATGACCGACAGGCTGAAGCTGATTCGCTTTCACAAAGCCTGCGGGGAGCCGTAACACAGACGGTCCTGGCAGGTGCTGGTGGTATTGGTCTTGGAGCAGCCGTAGTAGCCGCTACGAGCATCGCCGCGATTGATATCACAGGTATTCTGGCAGGTCTTATGCTGGTTGGTCTGGGATTGTATGTGATTCCTGCCCGGCGTGCTCGGGCCAAGCAAGATTTCAACGAGAAGATGGAAGAGCTGCGCCAGCGCCTCCATGTGGCAATGGAGGAGCAGTTCCGCAAAGAGATGAACAATTCAATGTCGCGGGTTCATGACGCAATTGCGCCTTACACACGTTTCGTCCGTGCTGAGCAAGAAAAAACCGGCACCATGCGCCAGAGACTTGAGCAGCTTGGCCAACAGGTGACAGAAATTCGTGGAGATATTGATCGCCTGAAGTCCGAGTAGACTACAATTTCGCAGGAAACAAGACGTTCACAGGTATTGAACCATGCGCATTACCAGTATCTCTCTTTACTTGAAGGAATGTAAATAGCAATGGGAAATACGCTCACATTGTTGGGAACTGGCACCTGCCAGATTGAGTCCAACCGCCGTGCCTCAAGCGTGCTACTCAGATTGGGAGGTCTGCCAATCCTCTTCGACTGTGGTCATGGAATCGTCCAACGCCTGCTGGATGTAGGGATTATCCCAAATGAGCTGGAACATGTGGTTATTTCCCATTTCCACCCCGATCATGTCTCCGATCTGGTTCCATTGATGCAGGCTGGAGCCTGGTCTCCACGAAATCCGCGTAACCGTGATTTACACCTCTATGGTCCTCCGGGCATCAAGAGCTTAATAGATAAGCTTTTCGATCTTTATGGCGCAAATGCTTTTCAAAAGATGACCTATAGAATTCATGTCCACGAGCTGCAAGCAGGCAGCTTCGAAATAGAAGGTTGGCAGTTCGAATCGGTCAGTCTGCCGCCAGCGGGCAACCACGGTCTATGCCTGCGCCTGGCTGGCAAACGCTACATCCTAACCGGAGATTCCAACTATCACAAGCAGGAACGTGCTTGCCTGATGGACAGCGAACTGGCTGTGATCGATGCCGGCCATATTACCGATGAAGAGATTGTTCAACTCGCCTGTGAAACGCAGGTAAATACGTTGATCTGCTCTCATCTTTATCGTGAGTTGGATGAGCAGAAGCTTCAGCGGCAGGCCGAATCCTGTGGCTATCGAGGGCGCTTGATTGTTGGGTGCGACCTGATGGAGTTTGGGATATAGAGAGAGATGTATTTTTAAGGTAATGGGGAAAAATACCAGTTGACAAGGGTTTTATAAGACGGTATAATTGTCTCGTCAAGCGTCAATTCAGCTTTGACAAAATCGTAGATGCCGGTGTAGCTCAGGGGTAGAGCAATGGTTTTGTAAACCATCGGCCGGGGGTTCAAATCCCTTCACCGGCTCCGCACAAAGCAGGAAAAGCGTCTCACATGTTTTTTGAGACGCTTTTTTTGTTTCCTCAAAAGCCTTCTAGAAGATAACTGACCTCTTGTAATTTCAAACAACACACGTTATAACTCTAAGTACATAGAGAAAAGCTGGAAACAGCAAAATGGTAGCAGATAATTCT
>DASSXK010000254.1:0-2986 GCA_035703945.1 Ktedonobacteraceae bacterium
AGAATGTGGATGAGAGCGAAGGATTTTAGAGCATGAATGGTCCTGTTGCAAGGGAATAATCTCAGGAATGCAAATATTGAGGGCTGAAGGCGTCATAAAATCGAGGCGACCAGATATACGCTGTTACTTGCCTGATAGAAGCTCTGAGGATAGGTAAGAGATAATACCATTTACCGCGTGTGCTCTGTCCAATAGTGATGTGTTTTAGCAGCGACGGTGATCACGTTCTTTATCTCTTTCTCCAATTGAAAATGAGGACCTGCTGGCAGGTAAAGGATAGGGCCTTCGCGCCTGACACACACATTCTCCACGACGATCGCGCGTAACAACCAGAGTGCCATCTCCTCATTGTCGCAGCGGAGGCCGACCCAACCTGCTTGCCTGCAACGCTCCACTGGCAGGGCAGTTACCAGGCGCAAGCCACGCTCAAGCTCCGCCAGTACGCGTTCGTATCCTTCTGGATCTGCCCGTATTTCATCAATTGAGGCCGGCTCTAACAAGGTGCCACGATGAGAAGGGCCGCCTGCCAGTGCAAGGTCACAGAAAGAGGTCCACATCTGCTCCCAGGCGACCTCGCCTTGCTCGTTGTAGAGCATGGGGGCCGTCCCCATCGGAGCCGCACTAATTTGCTTACCGTTGCGGTAACGCGCCGGTAACAGGTCGGGTAAAAGACCTGGAGCACACTGATTGCTGGTACTTTTTGAGGTTAGAAAGACCGAAGGCAAGAGATGCTGCCAGTTTACCTCAGTGACCTGTCCCCCTGCAATGCTGAATTCGCCGATGGGCTCCGAACTCGCTCCCCAGATGAAATAGCCATCCTCCGCGAGAGCCAGAAAAAGCGCGGCAAAGACAGGGTTCCCATTTGCACGCCGCTCCAGAACATCCGTATGAACGCGGGCCCATGGACGATCCCTGGGACTCACATCGATCTGCTTACCAGACATCTCCGGTCGAGTATAGATGATCAGCGCCCCCAGATCGTCGCCAATATCGAGGACAGCGTGCTCACTATGCACGCGATCAACATATCGCTCAGCCATCACTTGCTCCTATGCTCTCCCAAAATACAACGGTGGATGCGAATACCATCTGTAATCAGGCAGTGTAGAAGACAGCACTTGCTTTAAGGAGCCGGTTTTTACACTGCCGAGTGGGAGCAGCGCTCAGTGCGCTGCCCTCAGGGTTATTGCCAGAACTAAACTTCCTGGCTAAAGGGTTAAGAGTCTCAGACCTCGTAACCGCTTTTCGGTGTCCCAAGATAGGGGAAAACCGAAGGCGAGAGATAACGACCGCTGAGATCTGGATTCTGAATATCCGTCACCAGGGACGCGGCCCCATCGGGGGTGAAGCTGTTGTCGACCAGCGGAATAGTCACCCCGGCAATTGCTCGTAACTCGATCGTAAGCACATCATCAAAGACGCGCCGACCGTTCGGGTAGCCAGCAAGATCACCACCCAGAATACCCAGAATGTTTCCGCCATTCTCCTTTGATTTGGGAGGGATAGCCATATTCAGACGCAAAAGATCGGCCTGGACCGGTCCTGTGAAGTTCTGGAAGCCAGTGATGACGCCCGTTGGAATCCCTGTGAGCAGAATCGCAAGCAGGTCAGCACGGGACTTCGAATAAGCGGCCAGATGTGGAAAGATGCCAGGATAAAGAACTGGAAGGAGCTTTGCCAGTTCCGGGTGGCTGACATACTTCGCGAACTCCGCATCGTCGCTTGGATCTTGCGCGTTCCATTTATCCTTCTTGCCCATTGGGGTGATAACCTCATTGAACAGGGGATTACCCAGCCGTGAAACCTGCTGCCAGGGGCCAAGATTCAGGTTCGCCCCCCCTTGAATCATTTGGCCCTTGCGTCGGCTCGCCGAGGCATAGACCCCGATCACGGAATGGGCATGATCAGGATCGGTGGGATTGGAGCCATCACGTGTCAGATGCTTCTTGGGAACCTGAATCGCGATCGTGTGCACATTAAGATCCCTGGTCGCATCCACCCCTGGCGCAGCAGGAGTGGGAATCAAATGCAGGTTCTGGAACGGACGCAGATCGGCCAGATCGAAGACTGCCCCCAGGTCAACATAGAATCCTTCCCGGCGCTGACCCGCAAAGACCTTTATACCACCAGACAAATGGTGGATAGCCGCCTCGGCCAGATCTTCGTAATTGGGCGTCGAGCGGGGACCGATATTGCAGGGTGGACAGGCCAGATGGCTTGCCAGCACGTCCTCATTGCCATGCTCATCAACTCTACTCACCGTGTAGAACTGTCGACGATTGAAATTGGAGCTGTTCAACGAGGTGATCTGGCCGGTATTGTAGAGGAAGGTGTTGGGATTGCGCACCTCTACATCAAAGGTGAAGCGATAGGTAATATCGGCGACCCCATCCTCGTCGTTGTCAACGTGGATCTCATAGCGCACATTATCACCAAATTCGTAGAAGTTGGGGCCACCATCTGGCCCTTCCAGGGGAATATAGTTGGCGATCAAGGTGACGGTATCGGGCTTATCGGGGCTAACAAAAGCGTAAACATCGGTATTGTCCGCGACCGGATCTTTCGAAATCTCTGGAGCTTCGCGATGTGATGACATACTACATGTACCTCTTCTTCCGCTATCTACATAAACATCTGCTATCACGCTTAAAGCGATAGCAGCTTCTTCACAAGTGCAGGGCTGCTAACGGTGCGCTCATGCTCACCATGCAGCAGGGTCACTTTGCCGGAAGCTGGATTGCTCACAACAACCATTAATGGTTCACCGGCTACAATCATTGACTTATCTGACTCTGCGACCTTCGCACTGCTAGCGCTGGCCTGGACCGGCTCTAAATTCGCGGCTCCCGCCACCAGTACACCCATGGCACCCGCCCCAACCGAGGCTTGTTTGATGAATCCACGCCTTGTCAGTTTACTCATCTTCTATATTTCCTTTCATAAAGTTCTACTTCCCTGAGAATCCTGGGAAGACGATTTTTCTCTC
>DASSXK010000493.1:0-3349 GCA_035703945.1 Ktedonobacteraceae bacterium
AATGACTCTGAGACACGCAATTGGCGTTCAGCGGTCTGCGCCACGCCTGCACCGACGACCGAACGTGAACCACCTTCAACCGAGAATTTCGGGGCTTCGGTCGTGGCATAGTGGGCAACAAACATTGAACGGCCAGCCGTATAACTTTCCACGCCGTAGCGGAAGGCCTCTCCCCAGGCCTCGGCCGGGGCCATATCAACCAGGTGCTTGACGTGGATCGAGGAAACGACGGCATGCCGCGCCCGGAACTGCTCGCCCGTTTCGGTTTCGACGCCAACACAGCGGCCATTCTCCAAAATCAATCGATTAACGGGCTGGCTCGTTAGAATGGTGCCACCATGTTTCTCGATGATCCGGCTCAAGGTCAGCGGAAGACTCCAGGAGCCGCCCTTCGGAATAACCCAGCCGTTTCTCTGACGTCCACCCACAAAGGAATATGCCAACGTGCCCGTGCCTGGACGCTCGCCCGGTTGCAATGTCCCCTCGGCGAACCAGAGCAACCAGGATTTGATATGCCAGTCTTCAAAAGAGGAGTCGATAATCTCCCAGGCTGAAAGGGCTTGCTTCCGTAGCCAGATACTCCCCTGAGGATGAGAGCTGAGTTCTTCCGCGAGCGAGGGTCCCCATCCGGCGGGCGAATAGCGAATTTTGTTAAAAATAGGCGAGACACTGCGCCAATCGGTCATCATTTTGCGATAGGTTTCGGCGTCTTTACGGGAGAAGCGGGCGATCTCTTCACAGGTGCGATCGATGTCGATCCATTGGGTCAGTGAGGTTCCATCGGGAAAAACCACATGAGAGGCGGGATCAGCTTTGATATATTCCAGACCGTAGTCCGCCAGGGGCAGCTCCTGGTTGCTCCAGGTAGGACTTTGCATGAAAATCGAGTGGGTCGTCGAGCAGGTATCGTGCAGAAAACCGGGCAGGGTCAACTCTTCCGTCATCGTGTCGCCGCCAATAATCGGTCGGGCTTCGAGCACAAGGCAGGAGTAGCCTGCCATCCCTAAATAGGCCGCCGTAATCAGACTATTGTGGCCCGCGCCAGCAATTACAACATCAAATTGCTCTGTCATGCATTCCTCCCTGAGATAGTGACTCTTACTGTTCGGGGTAAAGCGCTTACAAAAACAACGATTGGAATATTGGTTACTCCGTAGCCTGGTCCGTTGGATTGCCTGAATCCTTCATAAGGGAAAATCGTTCCTGAATATGTCTCAAGGCCTGTCGCATAGCCGCCCGCTCATCTTCGGAAAGTCCCTCGACAAGCTGAGACTCAAATTCGCGACTCAAGACCATCATATGCTGAAATACCTGCTGGCCCGTTGGGGTCAATGTCACCAGGGTGTAGCGATTATCGATAGGATCAACACGTCGGCTCAACAAGCCCGAGACCTCCATTTGTTTGGCAAAACGCGTCAGCAGCGGCGGCTCCATACCCAGACGTTGGGCCAGTTCGGCCTGACTGATCTCGCCGGTATGCATCAATTCGTGCAAAAGCAGCACACGTGATTGACTCATCCCCAGGCGTCGTTCATAAAAACGCAGCAGGTCGCGCGAAAGATGAAGCAAGATGACGGGTAGCGGAAGCGTGGCCTCATGCGCGTTCGCAAACCCGGCTTGAGCGGAGGAATCAGTGGTCCAGTTCGCGAACCGACTTTGCACACTCTGCTCCAAAGAACGAGTGGGGAAATCAAACGACTCATCTTCTGGCGTGTGGAGGGTATCGGGTGGCGGGTCCATCATCGCTTGCGCCCTCGCTTCTTTCGTTGAAACTTCTAGCAAAATAATCGTAAACCGAGTTAATCATTAACTGAGTTAATGATTATTAAAAAGTATACCTGAGCAGGAAATATGAGTCAAGGGTAGCGGCTGATTCTAACAAAGCGACAAGTTCAGACGTCGGCTCGTGTTATCTTAGCAAAAATAGGATAAGATAGAAGAAACCGTTATAAATCAAAATAGGATAAACAATGCGTACCCCACCAACTATTTCAGAAGAACAGATCCAAACTTGCTTGCAGGAACAGTACGACCTGACCCCTACCACCTTTGAATTTCTTCCGGTTGGACTGGATTTCAACGCGGGCGTGTATCGTGTGGCAAGCGAGCAGGGAGCAGCCTATCTGCTCAAAGTCACGACCAGGCCGCTCTACAGGCCACGGTTTCTGGTTCCACGTTATCTGAATGATCAGGGGATCACGGCCGTTGTGGCTCCTCTTCCCACCAGAAACGGGGCTTTGTGGGCAAGCATTGAAGGGTGGAATGTCAGTGTCTATCCTTTTATTGAGGGCGATACAAGCTGGACAGGGATGAATTATGAGCAGTGGAAAGAGGTTGGCAGTATCTTCCAAAAGATTCACCAGGTTGCGCTGCCAGCAGAGGGCTTCGAGTCTCTGTTAAAGGAGACGTTTGATCCAAGCGAGTATATCAGTTGGATACGCGACTTCGAAGCGCACCATTTACATACGCCAGACAGTGGAAGTGAATCTGTACGGGCAGTTCGTGCAGATTGGCTGGCTCATCAGTCCACGATTCAGACGGCGGTGGCCTCCCTTGATGAACTGGGCAGGATGCTTCAGCAACGAAGCTTGCCATTTGTGATTGCTCACGCGGACCTTCATCCGGCCAATCTACTCCGTGACGGGCATGGTCAGGTGTTTGTGATCGATTGGGATGAGGTGATGCTTGCTCCCAAAGAGCGCGATTTTATCTTTGTACGCGAGCCAAACGCCGAGGCTTTCTTTCAAGGATACGGAGAGCGCGAGATTGATTGGATGGTCCTGGCCTACTATCTCTGGGAACGGATTGTGCAAGATCTGATTGTAGATGCGAAAGATGTATACTTCAGGAAAGATTGGACAGAAGAGAACAGGGCCGAGGCCGCTCAATGGTTACATACGCGTTTGACCGAAGAGAGCGACATTGAAGCGGCCTTTGCGGCGACGGCCCGCCTCAAAGAAGATCTGCGCTGGAAGATTTCTTAAACAAGACAGGTCTATCTGCCAGGGATACTACGGCTATCAACCTTCCTGGAAACGACGAGAGTCGGCTCCTTTAGGTGTCCTCTCGCCGATCCAAAGTTTGAAGTGTCGCCGTGATCTCTGCATCAGCGAGGGGAAGTTGCTCCTGTACCCATTTGGCAGAGCGAACTGATTCCTGCTCCGTCGAACGGAGTTGCTCAAGAAGGAACAGCCTGTACAGATTCAAAAAATGCTGTTCAAAATGAAGTGTACGCTCGCATATCGAGCGCAGATGCTTTCGCGCATGATGCGTCGTTGGAAGAAGATACTGCCACTCATCTCGACAGATAGCCGCAATCTCTTCCAACAATGGTGCCCATTCGTCGCCA
>DASSXK010000577.1:0-3982 GCA_035703945.1 Ktedonobacteraceae bacterium
AACGCTCTTTGCCAGAAAACGGGATTCACACTCATCCAGCAATGTGAGTTCGAATATCCTAAAGGGACCATCATGCAGTGCAATGACTGGCGTATTGAGCTTGCCCCAAACAGATAGGCAATCCGCTTGTCTTTCTGCCCATTTTCGCTCTGCACACGTTTTTATATCCCAACAAACAGCTCTCTTGCTAGTGAAGCCTACATCTATCACCAGCAAGAGAGCACTCTTCACCCTCAAGGGCATCAGTCAATCTCGATCTCCATTCGCAGGAGGGCAGACGAAAGGGATTTACCCAGGGTATCACTCCTGATCGAGCGCGAGGCCCCACCATTTAAAGCCCCATGCAGCACAAATTTTAGAGCCAGCACATTTGGAACTTCAAAGCGTTCCACACGTCCACTACTAATTCCGGCAAAATGCTGTTTCACCCGTTCAACGCTCACCTCACGCACCAACAAATCGTAGGTCGCTCGATCATAGGCAAAGAGGGTCAGATCTGACTTATCTCCCTTATCTCCTGAGCGGGCGTGAGCCAGTTTCACAAGTTGCTGCTTCATGCTTCCTCCACCGAGACGTGCACATACTCTTCAATCAAATTACGGTCCGCCAGCGTCGGCCAGATTCCCAGCAGACCCCGTGGCTCCGCGATCCCACCTGCTCCTCCAATAAAGGGCGGCCCGCTCAGGGCCAGGGGAGGAAAGAGCCGCGCCAATCGGGCGGCATCACGTTTCTCCCGGCAACGTACGGCAATCCGCAGATAGACCTCGTTTAAATCGGCAGCATGGACCGGATCAGCCAGCGGACCGTGAATCGAGTTATAACCCAGATATTCGACGACCGTCTCTTCGGTCTCCAGGCCCGTTTCGCGCATCTGCTGCACAATAATCTCGGCTGCCATCTGCGCTTTTGCCAGGGCATCGGGCCAGGCATAGCCAAGCGTGGCCTGACCCATATAGCCATCTTCATAACCTGCCACAATCTTGAGCGTTTCGGGAGCGGGCCGTCCGGTCGTGCCTGTTACTCGAACCTCGTTGTCGCCTGTTTCAGTCAGGCTAAGCGTCGTCATATCCACATCGACATCAGGAGTTAGATAATGAGCGGGGTTGTGGACCTCGTAAAGTAGCTGCTCACGCACCGTATCGAAGTTTACCCGGCCTCCGGTTCCGGGAGCCTTGGTAATTATGGCATCACCGTTCTCCCAGATCTCAGCAATCGGATAGCCGAGATGCGCGAAATCTGGAATCGAGCGCCAATCGCCGCCAAAGTTTCCACCGGTCGATTGTCCGCTACATTCCAGCAAGTGACCAACGACGATCCCCTGTGCCAGTTTATCCCACTCATCAAAACGCCAACCCAGTTCATGAATCATCGGAGCCAGGAAGAGCGCAGCATCCGCCACGCGACCGGTTAGAACAATATCCGCGCCGGCATCCAGTGCCTCCACCAGCGGACGTGCGCCCAGATAGGCACTGGCAAACACCAGGCGCTCACGGATACTTACCAGGGACTCGCCGGTATCCATGTGTGCCAACGACGTCCCACGCTGCTGCAACTCATCTAGCCGCTCCAGAACATTATCCCCAAGTACCACCCCTACTTTGAGCTTCAGTCCAAACTTCTTTAAACCGCTCAGCAACACCTCACGAGCGGCCAGAGGATTCAAACCACCGGCATTTAAAATAAACTTGACGCCACGTGGCACACCTAACGGTAGGAGGTCTAATAGCATCGGCAATAGATCGCGGGTATAGCCTAGTTTTGGGTCGCGCTGACGATCCTTTTGCAAAATCGCCAGAGTCAATTCAGCCAGATGATCAGAGGCTACATACTGCACATTGCCTCGCTCAATACTGGCCTTAATCGGCTGCCAGGAGTCCCCATAGAAACCCAGCCCGCCCGCAATACGCACTGATTTCATGACCTTACCTCATTCCCAGCAACTTCGCAGACAAATAGGTGTTCTTCTGGAAGTTCACAGCCCATCTTGCAGTCCTTTCTGCATCCCGACGGTTCGTATGGTTGGATTAATCAAGAGCGAGTCACATTTTTAAGCACCAGCATTATGTGGTGCAGGGGAATCAGGTTCCCCTGCCTGGTTAAAGGTAGAGCCCTTACAACTCGCACGTTACTCGTAGCGTAGAACCTCCAATGGTCGGACACGTACCGCAGTCCAGGCCACCAGGATTGAGGTCAGCATTGCCAGAATGGCCGATCCTACAATAAGTGCCAGCGCAATCTCCCAGGCCACGTTAAGCGGAATCTTGAAGACATACTGAGCCAGGACCGTCGTTGCGAGTGTTACCAGCAGCATCGCCAGGAGAGCACCCGTGCCGCCGATCACGCCATTCTCGATCAACACCTCGCTTAGAATTGAGCCGCTTGTGTAACCAACTGACTTCAAAATTCCTAGTTCGCGTCGCCGTTCTAACATAGCCAGCGCCACGGCATTCGCGATAATGATCACGCCTGCCAGCAGCGATAGCGAAGCAATCGTCGTCAGGGTCAGTAGAACATCATTAAGGATCTGATCAATGATATTCGTGATATTTGCCAGATTCAGGACAAAGGCATCTGGCACAATATTGCCAATCTTCTCGACGCCCTTACTGACCAGAGCCGTATCTAACTTCATATAGAAAGCTGACTGACCCAGGCCGGCTGGACTGAGAGATTTAGCCAGATCGGCGCTACCGATCAGCGGCTCAAAGTTATCAGTATTGAAACCACTCGTATTATAAAATCCAACGATCGTCAGGGTCTTGATCGTCTTCCCATCCACGCTTACAAGCGTAATTGTATCATTCAGCTTCAGATGCAACGGCCCCAGGGTCGCAAGCAGAGAAGGAGCCAGTATATTGTTAGTACCGGCATCATTGGCAGTCAGGCTGCGCCCACCAGCTCGAATCGGTAGTTTACTGGGATCTGGTAGCTGGTTGTTTCCAACATCGTATCCTTCAACACCACGTAAAAACTGTAAGGCACCCTCGCGTCCCAGCGTCCCCGATCCAGGGCTACCACTTTTCGGCAACAACGTCTGGATCGGTTTGCCATCAATTGCGACAGGAGCTGCCGAGGCAATCTGGGTATGCCGGGAAGCTTTCAGACCTGGAATGGTCGAAAGCTGCGACTGGAGCTTGTCGCCATTGGCGCTGGACATCAGCGCAATCACATTGAAATCCAGGCTCTTGGAGATGGCGTTATTGACGGTATCGCGTAGATCCTGTCCCAGCACCAGAATCAGCCCGATCGTGAAAATTCCAACAAACAGCGCCAGCATCGTTGTCGTTGTACGGGCACGCTGCCTGCCGATATTGCGCAGAGCCATCTTGGTTGTGGCCTTCCAGGTTCGCGGCAGCAACACGATCACAAAGCCCATCAGCGACACAATCAGCAGTAAGGCACCAAAAGCGGGCAATATCAGACAGAGCAGACCCGATAGGACCGTTGCTGTAATCACCAGCGCCAGGTAGCCTGCACTAAATCGTTCAGGCACAGGCAAAATGCTGATGATAAAGACCACCAATCCAAAGAACAGGCTTAGCAATCCCAGGAATATAAATGTTCCGTAGACAGAGATCAGTCCCAGCGTTACATCATTGTTGAGAATGAAGATTGCCAGGGCACAAAAGAGGACAGAGAGGATAATCAACATCCCGATTGTTAGTGCGATACTCCCGGTCCGATTGCCTTCCGGCAGTTCACGAATCACATTCAACGGCCGAATATTCGCCGCCTGGACGATTGGCAACAATCCAAAGATCAGCGAAGTTAGCAGGCCGATCAGCACGCCGCCCAGGATCGTCGTAGGATCAAGCAGGAAGGGGATATTCAGGCCAAAGGTCTGCTGTACAAGGTTACGCACGAGGTAACTCACGCCCGTCGCCGCTCCTGCACCCAGCGCGCCTCCAATCAACCCCAGCATCCCCGCTTCCAAACCAAAGAGCAGGTAGAGATCCGTACGCCGATAGCCATTCGTCTTCAG
>DASSXK010000708.1:0-5730 GCA_035703945.1 Ktedonobacteraceae bacterium
CGAGGAAGAGTCCGAAGAAGGTTGAAGAGAATGAAATGTTGGAAGCCTTAGTCTCCGAGTAATCTAGTTGATAGAGATTAACTTTGGGCTGTAGTTATGCGTCGAGAAAAACTCCCCTGCTGGCCTGGTTCAAGATGGGAAGCCAGACCAGCAGGGGAGTTTTTCTTGATGAATAACTACAATCCAAAAGTTAATCTCTATCAACCAGATTACTCGGAGACTAAGGCTTCCAACATTTCATTCTCTTCAACCTTCTTCGGACTCTTCCTCGTAGCCTGTAAGGGCACATCCTTTAGTAGCAATGAGAACACTAATATCAAGAAACATAGCACCAGGATTGCCACCAGACCCTGCAAGACGGCCCCGGCCAGAGAGGCTTTAAGCGCATCAAAAACCTGGTTCAAGGTCTGCACCGCTTGCGCTTGAAAAGGTGCTGGCGTATGCTGAGCTACCCCTTGTAGCAAGCCCTGCCGGATGGCTGGACTGATCAACGTTTGTGGATCGGTTGCCTGCCGAAGCACAGGCGCTGGAAGGTATGCGGCCCCCGCAATCTTCGCCAGCCTCGGCGCAAGCTCACTGGATAGACTGGAGTTAATCACCGTTCCCACGATTGCCAATCCCAACACGCTGCCAAGCGAACCCGCATAACGAATGAAGCCCGTACCAACACCAAGCCGCGTCCGAGGCAGTGAGTTTTGAGCCGCCAGTTGCAGCACAGAGAAGAACGTCCCCAGACCCAATCCAGCCAGCACCATCGCCAGAATCACATAGAGCGTACTTGATGTCGTGGACATTCTGGTCAGCAGAAACATGCCAACGATCAGGATCAGCGAGGAAATCACGGTCACGATTCTGAAGCGTTTCAAGGCCATAACCGCCATGCTTGCCAGCATCGCTCCAACGACTGAAGCAACGTTCAAAGGTGTCAGAGCGAGTCCCGTTCCGGTTGCCGACATGCCCAGCACGCCTTGCAGGAAGAACGGCAGGTTAATCACCAGGCTTATCAGGACCATAAATTGCAGCAGGGACAGGATGCTTGCGATTGCAAAGGTCCGATTGCGGAAGAGATCGAAGGGCAGAATCGGCTCGCTCGCGGAACGCTCAGCCAGTAAGAACACTCCAAAGAGCACGGCGGCCACGATCAAGATACCAAGCACTTGCGGCGATGTCCAGGAATACGTCTGGTTGCTTCCCCAGGTCAACCCCAGCAGCAAACTAATTGTCGCAGCCGCTGACAGAATCGCCCCCAGAAAGTCGATGCGTCGAAGTGCCGCTCGTCCCTTCAGTTCAGTATGCTGTTTGCTGCGCGCAGAGATGTTAGCAGGCAAAAAGATGATCAGCATCGTCAGGGCCACAATACCCAGCGGCAGGTTGATATAAAAAACCCAGCGCCAACGTGTGGTCTCCGTTACCAGATTACCCAGCAGAGGGCCATGATCAGCCAGATACCCTCCCAGGCTTGGACCAATCACGCTGGAGATACCATAAACTGCCCCAAAAAGCCCCTGCCATCTTGCCCGCTCCTGAGGCGGAAAGATATCGCCAACGACGGTCGCCGCCAATGCAATTCCAATGCCGGCCCCAAGTCCCTGGATAGCCCGAAAAACGATCAATTGGTTCATATCCTGTGAAGCTCCCGACAGAACCGAACCCAGCAAAAAGAGTGCGGTCCCACCAATCAGGAAGCCCTTGCGTCCAAACATATCCGAGAGTTTTCCTACAATCGGTATTAACGTGGCGGAGGCCAGGATATAGGCCGTGACCGCCCAGCTATAGCGATCAAAGCCCTGTAAAGAGCCAATAATTTTTGGGAGCGCCGTTCCAACTACGGTCTGATCCAGTGCCTCCAACAACAACGTCAGTAGCAAAGCGACCAACACGCTTGCCAGTGCAAAACCGTTCAGGCGCCTCTCGTACACCTGAGACTCATCCTGCGATACGCTTGTGTCCATTCTGTCTTCCTCCAGATACCTTATGTGGTTGTCCAAATTTTATATACGAAGTAGTGTATCCGAAATCAAATATACTATTTAAACTACTTTCTGTCAAGTGGGAAATGAGGAAAATTGTCTTGATTGAGAGTTGTAAGGAGAATAGTCTGAAATTGTAGCTATGGCAAGCAGCCAGAAAAGCCAGATGAAGATCGCTTAAGGCCCCAAAACGCAGGCAAAGTAAGTGCTTGACAGAAAATATCCGTCTGAAGTATATTTGATCTCGAATAGTAACGTGAGGTTTTTATCTCACCAGATTCTAATTCGATTCCCTATCGGAGCAGCTATGACAAAAAGAAAAGTTTCCAATCTGCTGGCGCTGGCAATCCTCTCATTGTTGAGGGAGCGCCCGATGCATCCCTATGAAATATCAGCGGTAATGAAGTATAGAGGGATCTCCCACAGTATCAAGCTCAATTATGGTTCCCTCTATTCCGTGATTGAAATGCTGCTCCGCGAAGGATTGATCATTCCCCAGGGCACACAGCGCGAGGGACGTCACCCTGAGCGCACCATCTACACAGTGACAGAAGCTGGCAGCGCCGAACTGATCGATTGGCTCCGCACTCTTATTCGCACCACAGCCGTGGAATATCCCCAATTTACGGCAGGACTTACCTTTATAGGACATCTCGCGCCCGCTGATGCCGAAAGCTTGCTCGAAGAGCGCCTCGGACATTTGAAGGAGTCCCACCAAAAGATGCGCACCCTCTACCAACATACCCTCAACGATGTTGATCCCATCTACCTGCTCGAAGATGAATACCGAATAGTCATGACCGAGGGCGAAATCGCCTGGGTAGAAAAAGTCATTCGAGAGATTAAAGACGGAACACTCACAGAGATCATAGATGGAACGCGCTGCTGGAAAATTCGCCACCATGAAAGCTCATTCCAGCCAATCGTAAAGCTATCGGAGCAAGCTGAAGCAAAAGCAATTACAGAAGCACAGAAGTAAGATTTAACCTCAAAAGGCCGCCAATCTCGTTGACTTAACCTCTACTTAATGTTACTTTACAGTAGGGGAGATTTAAAAAAGGCGAGCGCTATCGCTATTTTTCCACGCATACCAGAAAGGACGCGAGAAACTGACTGGCTTCGAGCAGCTTGCCCTGCAATTTCTCTCTATGCCCCAACACTCTTGATTGGATTCCTGGTACAGAAATGAGGTAAGAGATCTTGAGACGCCAATTGCTTTTTCTTGTTGTGCTGCTGACACTTTTAAGCGGCACAAGCCTGGTATTCACGTCGAGCGCCAGTGCAAAAACCACAGTCTCCAGCGCCTGTATTTTGCCCAATCAAACAAATGTGATGAAGGGGACAATCCAGGGCGCAAACTATCTGATTTCCGTTCCCGCGAACTGGAATGGCACACTGGTCCTCTACAGTCACGGCTATGTCTTTACTGGCCGACCACTTGTCCCGCAAGATGCCGGTGATCCTTTAACCGAGGCTGCGCTTTTACAGCAGGGTTATGCGCTGGCAGGGTCATCCTACAGTCAGAACGGCTGGGCGCTTCAGCAGGCCTTTCACGATCAGGTCGCTTTATTGAGCTTTTTCGATTCTACCTGTGGCCACCCCAGCCGCACCATCGCCTGGGGACATTCATTGGGGGGAATCATTACAGCCGGACTGGTCCAACTGCATCCCGAGCTTTTCGATGGCGCTCTACCGATGTGTGGCGTGGTTGCCGGTGGGGTCGGAACCTGGAACCAGGCCCTCGATGGCACGTTTGCCTTTGATGTCCTGCTGGCAGGAAATTCCTTGTCCCCGGTCAATATCAATAATCCCCAGGGGGCGTATAATCAGGCGATAAAGATCCTGCAAACAGCCCAGCAGACGCCTCAGGGCAGGGCTCGTATCGCCCTCGCCGCTTCCCTTTCAGATGTACCCGGTTGGTTTACAACGGGCTCGCCTGAGCCAGGGAAAAAGGACTACACCTCCCAGGAACAGAATCAGTTCCTCTGGGAAGACCAGATTGACTTCTTGTTCGCATACTTTGGTCGTGCGGAACTTGAACTACGCGCCGGTGGCAATCCCTCCTGGAACACCGGTGTTGACTATCGCGTTCAACTGGAAAAATCAGCCAGTAGCAGCGAAGTCGTGGCCCTCTACAAGCAAGCTGGCTTAAGCTTGAACCAGGATCTTAAAACGCTCAATGCAACTCCCCGTATTAAAGCAAATTCAGATGCGGTAGATTATCTGAGCAAGTACATTGCATTCAATGGCGACCTGGATATTCCAGTATTAACAATGCACACAACGGGCGATGGATTGGTAGCCGTTCAGGATGAACAATCCTATGCCAGCGTCGTGCGTAAGAATGGCGACGCCCCACTATTGCGCCAGACATTTGTCCATCGTGCCGGACACTGCGCCTTCACACCGGCCGAGACATTGGCCGCCTTCCAGACGCTTATCAACCGCATCAATACGGGCAAGTGGGAGGATTCGACTAACCCCTCACTTATGAATCAGGAAGCAGACGCACTTGGTTCAACCCTTAATCCCGCTCCCGCCGCTTTCATTACCTACATGCCCAGCGAGTTCTTGCGCCCATACACTGCCAGAGATCAATAATTTCGCTTCGTATTCTCACCTGAAGGAAAGGGAGACCATCCTGGAATGTTTAGGATGGTCTCCCTTTCCCATTATTGAGCATGATCCTGCACCTATCTGAGGCTGCTCGGAACGCGATAGCGGGCTATCTCAGAGAAAAATCAGGACCAGCAGACAACAAAAAACCCGTAGCAGGATAAGTCTATATTTGCTACGGGTTTGTATCGCCTGAATGACAAAGGGTTTAATGTAGAGAAAAATTAAACATGTTTCTTGGCAGTAGAAGTGGCATGCTCAACATGTTTCTTGGCAGTAGAAGCATCATGCTCAACATGTTTCTTGGCAGCTTCGCCCATGTGATGGGTTGCCTCGGTATGATGACCATGCGCCAGGTGAGCATGATGTGCGGCCTCGTTGTATTCACCTTTAGTGTGATGCTCGGCAGCCTTCTCATGATGCTCAGCAGCCTTGCGATGATGTTCAGCGGCTTTGTGGTGATGTTCTATTGAAGGATGGCTAGTCATTTATTTACTCCTTTGTGAATATACACTCAACAAATTTCGTGAGCATTCTCTCAGCTTCGTCGATGAGAGAATAACTACTTAATAACTACTACTAATACGTAGCGCTACCTATTTATTGATACAGCTATTTCTATCAACTTATGCATCCTATGAATTAATTCGCTGATTTCGCTAAAAATCGCCCTGATTGTTTAGTTATTGAAAAACACTTCACGACGGCGCTCTCGCGCCTACTGAATGCTTAGGAAGCAGGGAGCAGAAGACCATGGACCCAGGCAAAGGGCGAAGCCACTTGCAACCATGGTTGCCCACTCGCAAAGAAGGTTGACAGAGCTATAGTATTATTGTCCCGTTTTTGATATGATTAACGAATGAAAAGCCATGATATAGCGAACCTTCGCCTGACAGCTCAATTGATCACCCCGCACGATGCAATCTCACCAGGAGAGCTTGTCTCGCAGCTTGTGGCAATGCAGGCCCAGGATTACGCCGGAGCCCTCTGGTCGATCGGGCTACGTTTGCCGGGTCTGACACGAGCCGATATTGAGCAAGCGATCCTGGAGCGGCAAATTGTCCGAACATGGCCGATGCGGGGAACCCTGCACTTCGTTGCCTCTGAGGATATTCACTGGCTGCTTAAGCTCTTGACGCCACGC
>DASSXK010000744.1:0-3118 GCA_035703945.1 Ktedonobacteraceae bacterium
CGCGGAAGGCTTCGGCATCATCGTAGCGTAGCAGTGCTGGACCAAGCAACAAGGTCCGCCAGGCCCGAACCAGGGGTGAGATTTCATAGGCCGCCTGGGGAAGAGGCGGAGAAAGAGCCAGCCCCTGCTCCCGCAGCGAACTATGCAATGCGTTGACCCTTTTCTCGTTTATAGCCACGATCAATGAATGTGCCAGGGGAGTAAACTCAAACAGGATCTCGTGCTGCTCCTGATCACTGCTCTCTGCCCAGCTTTTCACCTCACCTTCCAGCATTTGCAGACAACCCAGGTCGATCAAATACTCCAATGAGCGCCGCATGCTGTAGCGATCCTGCACCTTGCGAATATCCAGGCCAACCTCATTACTCTTCTGCGTCTGAAATTGAATCTCATCGGTGAGGTTTGAAAGCAAAAATTGCTGATGTTTGCCGCTCCCAGCAAGATAGCGCTTCTCGGCAAACCAGAGTATCCAGGCCAAGCAGGCAAAATCTCGGGCCTCTTTGAGCTTGTCATCGACAAAAACTGGCAGAACCATATGGAGATGACGCTCCAGACGAAAAAACGTAGAGCCACGTTGAACGCGCCAGCCTGTATACTTCTTATGCCACTGCTCTAGCTCCTGAACATGGACTTTAACCAGCCGAAATACCTCTTGATCGCTATACTGAGAAACCAGAACAGAGTCCAGCAGAGCGGCATGAGCCAGGAGTACGTCGCGCGTGGCATGCCGAATCAGAGGGGGGGCTTCAAGTACGTCATCATTCCGCGCAGTTTCATAAGCGCCTTCCGCCAGAGTAGCTCTTTCCCCATCATTCATAGTCAATCTCCCCTATTTCTGCTCTGACATTGAACGATTCAGCAAGCGGTAGCGAGGAAGAAATAACGTGCCATCGTCGGCATAGAGTGCAATATACGCTTCTTCTTCGGGATTGAGTAACGTAACCTCGGTGCCATCTGAGAGGGTATATTCGCTGACAGGACTACTCAGGCAGCCATCAATAATCGTGCTCAGAAGCACACGATCATGGATTCCAATCTTCGGCAAGCTGGCGAGGTCCAGCAGTGGTGCCTTAAAGAGATGAACGAATTGTTCTTGCTCCTCGGAAAGTTGCTGATCGTGCTCTTGTTTCAGCTTCAACAAATCGTCCAGGGTGTGGCGTAGAGGCTTTTCTGCAATCCGCTCAACATTGCCTTTGTAGATTGGGCGCAGCTCTCGTACGACCGTGGGGGGATTTTCCCAGGGAGAGCGTTGCTCCGTCCGTTCCGCGACCGCTGGTGAACCAGTGATGCTTTCAGCAAGATGGGTTGGTGTGGCATTGGCAAAGGCGGCTGTAAAGAGAAGCCTGGCTGTTTCGAGATCATCAACATGGAATAAAGTTGTCGCCAGCGTTAAAAGCAGTGAAACATAATCTGTTCGCGGACCCATAGAAGAACCAAAGTCGGCCGCACGTAAGATGACCTTGTCCACAGCATCGTGCGCGGCATTGGAAAAGAGTTGGGTGTTCCGTTCTTGCAGGAACCAATCCTGGAGCGCCTTGATTTGACGTTGTATATCCTCGTCACGAACCACCTGCTCTTCCTTTGACATTGGTCCCAAAGGAGCGGCCGAACTGAGCACGTCATGAAGCAAGATTATTTTTCTGTTTTCAGACCAATCCAGAAAAAGTTTGCGCAGCGTCTGGCTGTATTGAGCCAGCGTGCCCGCGAAATTCTGTATATATGTGACGACGGCCTGTTTAAAAGCTAGAAATGCGGGTATATCAACAGTATTTTGCGCAATCTGGTTCATCGTCCCTAGATATTGCGCGGCATCGTGGGTAATGCGTTCCCAGGTGGTGAAGGCCAGCTTCCAGGCCTCAGAGATCTCCTGGCTACGCTCGGTGGTATACAGCAGTGCTTTATCATTCAGCCAGAAGTCAATATTCTGAAGCAAGGAGAGCAGGTGACTTAAATCGCCCTGGTGTAAGCCCCCTTCACTTGCGCCGATGTAAAGATGTTGTTCAATGAACGCTTCAAAATCAAGTGCTTCGGGGGTCGCCTGATAGAGTAAAACAGGCGAGCGAAAATCCGCAATCGTTGTGACCCTGCTCATATCGGGCAAGATTGAAAGATTTCCCCAGCCAACCAGACTTTGCAAATCGCTTTTGCAAATGTCGATTGTATAGGGCTGCTTCATGTCCGCTTCAACCTGTTCCATAATCTCCTGAGCAGTCAGGTGGTATTGGTATTCGCGACTGGAACGGAAGAATGTGCGCATAATCGAGCGATACCAGTCAGTTCTGGACGAGCTGGAGGCCACATAGTTCACGATTAAGAGGGGCCCCAAACGATTGAAGGCAGTCATCCACAGTCCCTTCCTTAAAAACACCACCAGGATACAGGTCACATGTCTGGAAGTAGAAAATAGTCTACAACCATGATTATATCTGATTAAAGTTCTACTTGAAAAGTATTGAAGAAGAAGTTTGTATGATTTTCTGTGGGCCATTGCTTTAGTGATGGAAAGGATTCCATCTGCCCCAGGGGTGATGCGACACTAGCCTCCGATGAAAAGAAAGCTCCTCAATCGCTGATCATTGGCATGAGCTTTCTTCTCAAGGGGGATTCATTCATTGCACTCGATAAAATTGTTTGGGATAAACCTTTCAATGGCTTTTTAAATATGATCCCTGGCCTGGGCCTTACATCCCCCAGTCTGGTTTAGGGTATTCAGGATTGGCGGCCGCGATAGAAGACGGGAAGACGGGTATCATCTTTCCTGCTTGCCACTGTAACAGGTAGGGCAGAGCAATAGTATTTTGACCTGTTCCATCAAACTTCACAGGTCCTTGAACACTCCCAAAGACATCTTTGTGAAGCACCGCTATCAGGGCCTGGTTATCAATACGATGAATCTTATTCAATGCCTGTGACACCACCTGCCCGACGGCATATGCCTCAGCCACATTCGAGCTGATCGTACCAGTTGTGCCACCATACTGTGCCAGGTAATCATTAACCATCTGGTCATTCTGGAAACCTGTGACCTGCGGATACCAGCCATTTGGAACCATGACCGCTTCCGTATTTTTGAGACCAACGGATTTGACAAATTGATTTCCCTGGTCGGGTCCCGCCG
>DASSXK010000058.1:0-6164 GCA_035703945.1 Ktedonobacteraceae bacterium
CAACGCCGATCAGTCCAGCGTCTACCTCCGCTTTGCCAACGGGGAGGAAGCAGAATTCCTGCATTCGGATATCGCCGCCGCCCTCAAGCCCAAGTGGTATATTCTGGGCGAAAAGGGCGCAATCGTCGGCAACTGGCGGCAGGAGACGATCAAGTCCCGGCGCTGGTCGGGCGACCTGATTGAGGAACATCTCGCGCCTTCGGAGTCGCAGCCTGTGCTTCAGGTCTACACCCGCGATTCCGGCGGTGCGATCCACATGCAGCAGTTAACGCTCCAGGAGCCGCCCGCGTTTGCTTTCCACCGCAACCTAGCCAACCATCTGCATAGCGGCGAAGCCCTGGCAGTTCCCCCCGAAGAGGCGCGTCGCAATATCGTCGTGATGGAGGCCGCCAAATATTCGGCCGAACATGCTGGCGAAACAATTCAGCTCGATTGCTAACGTGCATCGAACGCTAAATTCGTTGTTATCATGTAACCAAGACGATGAACCTTCAGGTCTCTGAAAATTTCAGAGGCCTGAAGCATGAAAGGATAGCTCACATGCGCTGCCATTGGGGAATCCTGGGACCGGGCCTGGTTGCAACCGAGGCTGTGATTCCGGCGTTGCAAAAAGTTGAGGACGCGACCATTCAAGCCGTCGCCAGTCGCGATGCAGGGCGACTGGAATCCACGGCTCGCAAGTTTGGGATTCCAGATCAACACCAGGATTATCAGGCCTTGCTGGATAATCCCAAAGTTGACGCGGTCTATATCGCCCTGCCCAACCACCTACACAGCCCCTGGACCCTCAAGACGCTCCAGGCCGGGAAGCATGTCCTGTGCGAAAAGCCGCTGGCCCTCAACGCCCGCGAAGGCGAAGAGATGCTGGCCGCAAGCCAGAAAGCAGGCAAGCTTTTTATGGAAGCGGCGATGTACCGTTTCCATCCACGCATGCAGTACCTCAAGCGGCTGGTGGAGGAAGGCGAGTTGGGAGAGCTACGCTTCATCCACAGCGCCTTCACCTTCACCCTAACTGATCCCCAGACCTATCGCCGCCGCCCCGAATACGGTGGAGGAGCACTGCTGGATGTTGGCCCCTATTGCCTGAACATCGTACGCTGGTTAACCAATCGCGAACCGGAGGAGGTCAGTGTACAGGGCTACCGCGCTGCCGAAACCAGAATCGATTTGGGGGTAAGCGCACAACTTCGCTATTCCCAGAAGACCCTGGCACATGTTCAATGCAGCTTCGAGGCAGCGGAACAGCAGGTCCTGGAACTGGTTGGGACCAAAGCCGCCGTCACACTCCCTCATCCAGCCTTCACAGCCTGGAAAGATGACGCGACCTCCCTGATCATCAATCGGGGCATGGAGATTGAGCAGAAAAACTTTGAGCCAGCCGATCCCTACGAAATCATGGTTCAACACTTCACAAACTGTGTCATCCATCAGCAAGCCGTGGAATATACTATCAGTGAAAGCCTGGATACGCTACGGCTGATTGATCGAATAAACGGCTTGATGTAGACTGATTAATTGAAAGGTATAGCGCCATGAAAAAGGCCTTGAAGCGCAATAGCAGTCAACTGAACTACCTGAGCAAATACAGCCTGTTCAGTTTCTTGAGCATTGGCAGTATTGCCAGCGCAGGCAGCCTCCTTAGCATCGGCAGCCTGGGAAGCATCCTCAGCATTGGTAGCACAGGCTCCATCCTGAGTATTGGCAGTGTCGGAAGCATTTTATCTATTGGCAGTGCAGGCTCCCTTCTCAGCATTGGAGGCAAAGGCAAATCGCCAAACAAATGACGTTCTCGCCAATGGGGTTGCAAGTGAATATAGATCACTATTCGGTCATAACAGATGGCGAGTACACTAACCTTAGAGCAGGTACGTGTTAACCAGACAGTATTGATATTGCTAGCTCTTTGTAAAAGGGGATAAACATATGGCACAGATAAACATTCACGATGCGGTCGCCCAAAGCGGCACATTTTTAATTGGTGGAGATCTTAAGGTGCATCGCCTGGGTTTTGGGGCGATGCGTATCACTGGCGAAGGCATCTGGGGGCCACCGGCAAATAAGCAGCAGGCCATTCATGTTTTGCGACGAGCGATTGACCTGAATATCAACCTGATTGATACGGCAGATTCCTACGGACCAGAGGTCAGCGAAAAGTTGATTGAGGAAGCCCTCTATCCCTATCCACAACACCTGATTATCGCAACCAAAGGTGGGCTTGAGCGCACTGGCCCCAATCAGTGGGTCCCCAACGGCCACCCCGATCACCTGAGACAGGCCCTCAATGGCAGCCTGACACGACTGAAACGCGGACATATCGACGTCTACCAGTTCCATAGACCCGATCCCAAAGTGCCATACGAGGACTCAATTGGCGAGCTATCCGAGTTGCAAGCTGTGGGTAAAATTCACCATATCGGCCTCTCAAACGTCACGATTGAGCAGATTGAGACGGCTCGCCAGATCGTCAAGGTTGTCTCAGTCCAGAACCGCTTTAACCTGACCGATCTCAACTCCGAAGATGTGTTAAACTATTGTGAGCGCGAAGGGATCGCCTTTATCCCCTGGCACCCACTGGCAACAGGAGAGCTCGCCCTACCCGGCAGTCCGCTTGAAGCAGCAGCTAAAAAGTATAACGCCACCCCATCGCAGATTGCCCTGGCCTGGTTGTTACATCGCTCAAGGGTTATGCTCCCTATTCCTGGCACCTCCAGCGTCGAACACCTGGAAGAAAACGTTCTGGGAGCCGCAATTCAATTGAACGAAGCAGAATTCAAGTCAATTAGCAGCACCAGCAAGTAAGTAACCTACATAAAACGAATTACCAGGAGCAGCATCCAGCATCAACGCCGGGTGCTGCTTTCTTTATATTATGTCAACTCGGTCCCCAGACCAGAAGTCTGGTGTTCTTGCGGGCATCAAGCGTTGCCAGTAAATCACCCATCGGAGACCAGGCTACAAGCTGCTGACCCTCCAGCGTTTGGGTTGGATGATCGGCTGTCAGCTCACCAAACAGGAGCTGTTGCGAAAAGGCCAGCGCCAGCGAGTTTTTGGGCGAGATGCTCAAAACACGCGGGATTTCAGCCAGGCCGCTCCATTCGCGTAAGCGTTCGCCCTGGCCCTTGCGGGCGGAAAGCATCACGATCCGTTTATCGCCACAGGAGACGGCAAAAGCACTGCTATCGGGATACCAGGCAATACAGTAGATGCGTTGACGCGCCACATCCTTGCGCCAGAGCGGCATCGACATGCCCGCTCGCCAGCAAAGCACCTTGCCACTGACCGAGCCCGCCACCAGAAACGCTCCATCAGGGGACCAGCGCAGACCGCCGGAACTCCCACAGGTTTCTTCATCGCTGGGAAAAACCTCCAGCCGGGGCACAGACGAGCCGCGCAAGGTCGAAGGCGAAAGGTTATACAGGGAGACCTGCGTATCCGCCCAGATCGCAAGTTGACTCTGACGTGACCAATCCATCCCCTCCAGAGACTTTACGGGAAAAGAGAGAACCGGCGGAGCAAAGGTCTGGGTGTCCCGACACCAGAAACGCACCTCACAATTGGTCCGGGACTGGCTCAAGAGGCTCAACGCAAGGTAGTTACCATCGGGAGACCAGCACAGTGTCTGCACCGTGCCCTGAACACGCAGAGGAATGATCGTCCCATTATTCTTGACGATCAACGGGTCGTGTCCGAAGAGTTGGCAAGCGAGGCTACTTCCATCGGGAGACCAGGCGATCTGCTTAACACGAGCGGGCAGGTCTTTCACAAGGAGCTGCTGTGCAGACAACCGTTCCAACTGAGGGGCCTCGATCGAAGAGAGCTTGACCTGCCGACCGGGACGGGGCGGAAGCGGAATATCCACCGACGATTCGTTGTGTGAATAGCCGGGCTCATAGGCAACTGAAGAATAGAGAGGATTATTCACCAGGCTTGGCTCAGCGGGCGGTGGTGAAGCGTCCGATCCCCCACCATTCACCACAAAGGTATCCGCCGAAGAGTTGAGCAGAACCTGCTTCTTGATCGCATTGTAGAGCGCTCTGGCAAAATCTGTGATGGTGGGATAACGATCCTGAGGCTTCTTTGAAAGGGCTTTTAAAATCACATGATCTATCTCGGAAGAACTCAAGCGATTGGGATTTAAAAAGGTTGGACGATCGGGCTGTTCGTAGAGGTGGGCATGCAGGAAGTCCGCATCATTATCGGCGCGTAAGGGATAGTGGCCGGTCAGTAGGAAGCAGGCCATAATCGCGAGGGCATATTGATCCGACGCGGCATCAACTTTCATCGAAGCCTGCTCCGGGGCCATGTAGGCATAGGTTCCCAGGATGCCACTCGCCAGCTCCGCACGATCGTATTGCTGGCGTGAGATCCCAAAATCATTCAGATAGAGGTGAACCTGACGATTTGGAGCTTTTTCTGCTTCCAGCAAAAAGTTGCCTGGCTTCACATCGCGGTGAATAATCGGTGGGATCTGCGAATGCATATATCCCAGACCGTCCGCCGCCTGCTGGATGGCATCCGCGATCTCAAGCAGCTTCCAATACTTCCAGGGGGGCTTTTTCTGCTTATAAATCAGATCGTCCAGGGTTCCATCGGGCAGATAGGGCGAAACAAGGTAAGGAAGTCGGGTTCCCCTCATCTTTGTATATCCCTTTGCCAGGGCTCGCAGCACATTTGGATGATCAAGGGTCAGAGCGATATTGATCTCTCGTTCAAAACGCTCAAGCGTCTTGGGGTCTTCGGGCACCCGGCGCAACACCTTCAACGCGACCAATTGATCCGTATGGGTATCGAGCGCAAGATAGACCGTTCCCATCCCGCCAGTACCTAGCTCATCCTTTATTTGATACCTCTTCTCAACCATACACACACACTCCACATTGCAAAGATAGGTCCGAGCCACGCGCTACGGTTTTGTTAACTTCGTGTTCGAGTTCTGTAAAGGAGGACGTTGCAGTCGCAGAATTTGTTGCTCCAGGAAAGAGATACGGGACTTCAGGCGTTGATTCTCCTCTAAGATCTGGCCAATCTGACTTTCCCGCGATGTATATTTACTCAACATACGAGAAATCTCTTCTTTTAGCTCATCGATATGCTTCTGATTTTGCTCTTTCTCTTCCTGGCGGGCTTCACGCTCATTTTCCAATTCGTCCGCAATCTCCCTGACAAGCGGGTTATAGCGGACACCGAGTAAGACACTGTACAACTCGTGCTCGGGGCTTCCGTCATCGGATTGGCGGCGTAGATCAATCAAACGCTGAATATCATATTGCCCGCTTGCCAGCAGGCCGCCAAGGGCACGTAGCGAGAGCACCAGATCCTCGCGATTCAAGGTATTCGATTGGGCATCCGTTACATCATGGCTTCCCAGGCTGCTGACATAGTCGCTCATTTCATCGCTGACAGCCGGGCTGGCATCCAGTAAGCTGAGCGTGCTGATCACTTCGGCCCGCAGCTCTAGCGGCGTATTCGTGCTATGCAGGATATTCAACAGATCTCGCTCAACCTCGCTGCCCAGCAACAGCAACAGATGCATTAACACGCCCTGATCCTGAGGATACTTATACAATTGACGCACAATATGTTTCATCACCCCGGCTTTTGTGGCCGAGCTGGTCGTCAAGATCAGAAGCGAGGCAATTGCTCGCATGCTACTGCGCTTCTCACCCTGGGCCTGCACATAATCCAACAGGGCCGGAACCATCTCCTGCTCTGAGAGGGCCAGTGTGGCCTCGTCGCGTACACGCACCAGTAACAATGAGAGCGCCATCGACACCTTCTCGCTTGCCTCCGACTGCGAAGGATCAAAGGTCAGATACGAAATCAGTGTATCCTTGATCAGGCGCGTCGGAATATCGCGGAAGATATTCAAGGCGGCATTGCGTCGTTCGAGATTGCTGGAATCGCCATAAGCGACCCAGAGGTAAGGAAGCGCCGGCTCACCAATCAGAACCAGGATCTCGTGTGCTGCCTGGGCAACGGCCCGATCTTTATCATTAATCAGCTCGATGACACGTGAGGCTGCATCCTCGCCCAGTTCCACCAGTGTCATCTGAGCGCCGTAGCGCCGCTCGCGAATGTACAGGGTCCGAACCAGTTCATCCAGAGTTTCCTTGCTCTGATCGTTGCGTACAAGGCGAACCAGGGCCTCAGAGACATCCGGAAGC
>DASSXK010000347.1:0-3427 GCA_035703945.1 Ktedonobacteraceae bacterium
AATAGTAACGACCGGGGAGGGTTGAAGCAAACGCGTGTCGAGAAAGAGGTGTTGTGCTCATACATTGATCCTTTTGATTCTGGCTGATATGTCCACGATCAAATGGCTGAGAGCCGAGGTAGACGCCTTTGTGAAGGGGTCTTTGCTATCTGGTTATCCTGCAAGCATGTTGCAGGAAAGCCTACGCACTTTAGATACTTATGAAGCTGGCACCCTTTAAGTGTACTGTATTGAAGGTTTTCTACGCAAGGCACCCGATTACGAGCCGGGAATTATGGCGGCCTGAAGGAAGCGACCGCGCTAGCACAGAATTCGATGAACTTCCCTGAAAAAAAGAAGGCGGCTTTCTTTCCTTTAGAGCCTGTTTCTTTGTCAGAACAACGCTCATTTCGAAAGAAAGCCGCCTGTTTTTTATTGCTGCGCGTTCAAGTGCGCTAGATGTTCGATGGTCTCAAAGAGCAGTTGGGGCAGGTGCTCAAAGGTATAGGACTTCAGGACGCTTTCGCTGCGCTGGTGGGCACCGTGTCCATAGGGTCCGAAGTTTACGACAGGCATTGTGAGCAGGCGCATTTCCTCCAGCGGCAGACTATAGGCTCCCTCGCGGTAGGGCTGCTCCGCGTCCTGCCAGATAGGTAGATTGGTCTGGAGGGCCGAGATATTCTGATCGGCTTGCAGGTGCAGATAGCTGAGATCCGACAGATAGGGATAATATTCGTTTTGTTGAAGATTCAGCTCGGGATGCTCGTCTATAACCGTCGTGACGGCGCTTCGTAGCAAGCTGGCCGTTGCCTCAACATGCGGATAATATGGGGGAGCGTAATAGATCACGACGGCCGGACCCTGCTTGCCGCTGATTTTCCAGAGGCGGCGAACGAGATGCAGGCAGCGTTCGCGCTTATCCAGCTCAGCGGGCCAGCGTTCCCACTCACGGGCCAGTTCCTGTTCAACCACGTCTTTGCCCAGTTGCTCGCAGGTTTGAGAGTAGAGCGCGGCATAGGTGTAAACCTCGCCAGAACGCGGGGTAATAACCTGACGTCCCTCGCCGTCCGAGCGCCGCCAGCGCTGCTCCGTTTCGTCCATGCGAGCCAGCAGACCATCAAGATTGTGAGCGGCCCGTGCGCAAAGCTTGCTGAGCAGCTCAGATGGGCTGGTCGTAAAGGTCATCACATTGAGATAAAAGTAGGACATAAAGGGTAACTGAACATCGTAACTTGGCTTGAGATCGGTCGCGTGGAGGGTCACAGGCGGCGGTGTAACCTGGCTGCGTAGATTATCGCACAGCTCGTCGTTCATGCTCAGGTCGCGAATAAGCTCCGCTGATAGCAAGTTGGCATCGAGACCATTGAAGGGTGAGCCGACGTGGCTTTCCTGCCCAATGCAGAGAAAGGCTGGTAGCAGCTTCCCAATTGTACCCGTGTAGACATAACGATGAGGGTCGCCCGGATAGCGTTCGGTCGTGTAATCGGTATTGATCGTACCGAGATAGTTCAGACCATACTGTTCGCGTAGCTTTGTCAGGAAATGGACCGCCTGCAAGACCCCGGCCGACTCATTTTCCTCGTCTGCCACGGCCAGGATCACAATCGAAAGCGGAAAAGGCTTTTCGCGGCTCTGGCGTGCCAGCCTGCGCATAATCGCGATATTGGCCGCGACGCCACTCTTCATATCTACCACTCCACGCCCGAAAAGCCAATCTTCCTCATCTTCAAGTTCAGTGGTAGCCAGCTCAGTATGGTGAGGGGTAAGCTGCTCGGGGTCCAGCGAGAGGGGTTCCAGTGGACCGTAATCGAGCGTATCGACCGTATCGATATGCCCAAGGAGGACAAGTGTCGAGGTACTTTGACCCTTGAGGAAGGCGAAAGCATTCTTGCGATGGTGGGGATCGTTCTCGATCGGATCAAACCCACTGCTCGTATAGTGATCAGACAGCCCATCTGCGTGCAGCAAGCTGAGGACTTCCTCCGCCGCCTGAATCTCTCCCGCACCGGGACTGACACTGCGAATGTTCACCAATTTTTTTGTATAAGCGATGGTCTCAGAAGACCAGTTGTCTATGGACATTTCTTTTCCTGACATGAAGCACGCCTCTCAATTAGGTTTTTCTGTCTTGCATCTTACAGCATATGCTCTTTGGCGTCCACAGACTAAGAAAGGTTGCTTATATCCGTTGCTTAAGGGGTTGCAAAAGGATTGACTTGTTTTGCCTGAAGTAAGCATTTATAATAATGCATATTGAAAACGAAAGTTTTTTTGTATAGACACTGTGGATGAAGGTAGTGCCCGCTTTATTACCTCAGTTCATGATGTAAGGATGTCGGTTATAAGGATAAAGTGATGGATGTAAATATAGAGCAAGAATCTGTGAAAAAGGGAAAAGTCAAAGTAGGAGATCAAGCGCCTGATTTCCGGCTCCTATCCAGCGCGGGTACCTGGGTCAGCCTCAGCGATTATTTAGACAAGAAATTTGTCGTACTTTATTTTTATCCCAGGGATGAAACTCCGGGTTGCACAGTCGAAGCATGTATGTTTCGCAATAATTATCAATTGCTCAAGGACGAAGGAGCAGAGGTCATCGGGATCAGCTCTGATGATGAAGCTGCCCATCAGCGGTTTAAGGAAAAACATAACCTGCCTTTTCTGCTCCTGAGCGACAAAGGGGGAGCGGTGCGTAAGCTCTATGGGGTTGCACGCTCCTTCTGGCTGCTGCCGGGGCGTGTCACATATATTATTGACCGGGCCGGGATTGTGCGGCGGATTTATTCCTCTCAGTTCCTGCCTGAAAAGCACATTGCGGAGGCATTGAAAGCCCTGAGATCCCTGTAAATCTGCTGACTCTTGCATGAAGCAACTGTAGTGAATATCGATGCATGCGAGCTTAAATTGTTTACTTCTTCGCCTGTTCTCCGTCGTAATAATATACGTAGGAATTTCGGCTGGTTGTGCGGAGGATTGTGCTGATACCATAGACATTCCGGCAGGAAAGGAAGAGAGACAATGGTCTCAAAAATGCAATCTCATGCAGCACCCACAGGATCAACCGGCAGTGTCGTCCGGGACATGTTGCGCCGGGGCGAAAAGTTCTATCCAGATAACATCGCCGTCGTGTGTGGTGAAGAGCGCCTGAGTTATCGTGAATTCGGTAGCCGAATTCGGAAAGTGGCGCAAATCCTGCAAAACCTTGGTATTAATAAAGGCGACCGGGTAGCAGTGATGATGCTCAATTGTCATCGCTATCTGGAGTTGTACGCGGCCTGCTTTGAAATTGGTGCAATAGTTGTGCCGCTCAATGCGCATTTGTCAGCCCCCGAAATGACCTATACGATCAATGACGCCCAGGCCAAACTGCTGGTTGTTGATGATGCCTGTCTGGACCTGGCTCAAAGAATCCGCACCTCACTTACATCAGTTAGCAACTATATGTATGCTG
>DASSXK010000465.1:0-6413 GCA_035703945.1 Ktedonobacteraceae bacterium
ACCTTCCAAAAGATCAGGATGTGATCTTTGTGTGTGCCTCTGGACAGCGCAGTGCTATGGCCTCAGAGATCGCTCTCTTGACAGGTCTTGATGGTTCCCATGTCTATAATCTGGCCAACGGCATGAACGGTTGGGTTAATCGTCGCTATCCGGTAGAATATTAAATACGTCGAGCGCGTCAGCAACTTTTTGTAAGGCGGCCGGCGCGTACTGACCCTATTTTGATTTTGTATTTGATGAAGGAGTTGCCCTATGCCTCTTCTTGAGGGTAAGACCGCACTTATTTTTGGAATTGCCAATCATCGTTCAATTGCCTGGGCGATTGCACAGTCCTTTGCTGCCGAAGGTGCTCGCCTGGCATTTACCTACCAGGAGCGAATGGAACGCGACGTGCGCAAGCTGGCAGACCAGATTCCCGGCACGCTGGTGATCCCCTGCGATGTACAAAAAGACGAAGAGCTGGACACCGCTTTCCAACAGGCGGGCGAAGCCTTTGGCGGCGGGTTAGACATTCTGGTCCATTCGGTAGCCTTTGCGCCGAAGCAGGAGCTGGATAATCCATTCATTGAGACAACCCGGGCCGGTTTTCAAACGGCCCTCGATATCAGCGCGTATTCCCTGATTGCAATGGCAAAGCGCGCAACCCCCCTGATGCAGGCTCGGGGTGGTGGCAGTATTCTGACGATGACCTATATGGCAAGCGAACGGGTCATGCCGAAGTACAATGTGATGGCCGTGGCGAAAGCTGCCCTGGAGTGCAATGTCCGCTATCTGGCCTATGAGCTGGGCGAGCACAATATTCGCGTCAACGCCATTTCGGCGGGAGCTTTGAATACGCTGGCCGCACGTGGCGTTTCGGGCTTCACCCAGTTCCGTCAGCAGACCGAAGCTGCTTCACCTCTGAAACGCAACATCGAGCAGAAAGAGGTTGGGGACGCCGCGCTCTTCCTGGCGAGTCCGTTGGCAAAAGCTATCACCGGTGACATCTTGTTTGTCGATGCTGGTTACAATATAATGGGTGCGTCAAAAGAGTAAGTTTGTATTCCGTCCTGGTATGGTTGTTACATTTACCGCAATGTTACACGTGGAATGAAGATCCCAGTCAGGTCCTTTTGGCTGGGATCTTTGTTCGAGAGGGCATTGCATTTCGATAAATCGTTGTTCAATTTCCTGGCTTTTAGGTCGGGGAAAAAATTCATTGTGGAGTGAAAGATTTTGTTGCCAGCATATCCAGAATATCCAGAAGAGGTCTCCTTAGATCAGATTGAGCAAGCTTTTTTAGCTGATCAGGAAATGTATTTAACCGGAATGCTCAATGACATTTTTTGCCTTCAGATCTATCATTCTGAAGAAGAGGATGCAGAAAATGACGAATGTGAATTGATCTTGACGGTGGGCGATCTAGACGAGCTCGAAGAGGATAGCGATGATTCCATTGGTCTTCATAGCCTGACTCACACCCTGGATGAGGTCGTTCATCACTTCAAATTAGATCGAACCAAAGCGATGTGGTTTGTGGCGAAAGATGATTCTGAACTCTTGCCTGATGAAGAGTTAGACGCAGAATAAGCGCGAAATATCGAATAGTTTACACGCAATTTAACGAAAAGAACCGGGATAAAAATTATCTCGGTTCTTTTTGATTAGCTTTATTTCATCCTGGAGGTTAAACCCCCATCTCGGTGCGTTCCACACGGAAGGCGGGCATGCAGAGCGACCAATATTCACAGGACTCTTCGGCGCTGGCATTGCTGTACGTCACTTTTGTCTCTTTGGCAACCAGGCAGGTTTCGCCGGGGCCGACATGTTCGGTGCGACCATCGGCCTCGACCGCCAGGGTGCCTTTGACAACAATCACGACTTCATCAAACTTTGCCAGTTGAGCAGGTTCGCGCCAGCCGGCGGGTGCCGTCATATGGGCAAGGCTAAAATTATCCTGCCTGGTATTGAGTGCGCCAAAGTGCTCGTCGATGATCTTGCCATCTTCGCGGGGGAAGATGCTGCCCTGTGAAATTTTTTGCAACATGTAAGGGTTCCTTCTCTATCTACAGCTAAAATTTACTGTTCATAACGACGGATCGTTGGTTCTTGCACGCCCGGCTCGCCACAAATGCTACAGAAGCGGGCATTTGGTCGATTCATATGACCGCAAGGCCAGGGATGAAGCTCGCCGGATGTATTTGCTGGCGCTGAATTCTGTCCCACTGCACCACCCTGGTAGGGGGGCATCGGGGTGGGCCTCGGCGGTCCCCCAAAAGCGGACACATCATGTTCTCCCTGCCTGTTCCCAGATGGCTGGCCTGGCTGAAAAGGAATGCCATGCTGCGAATAGGATTGCGGCGCAACTCCCGGTTGAGAGGGCAGACCCGGTTGCGAATAGACCGGCGGCACCGGATTTCCGGCAGCCTGCCCGGCACTGAGATTCAGGTTCGTGGCCGCTGCTTTTGCCTGCTTGCGTTTGCGCTGCGAGGTGCGTACCACGAAGAAGAGGATCAGCAGTGCCAGCAAGAGAATCAGCACAACCACCAGGGATGCTATCAGCGAACTGGACAGTGCAGGGCTGCTATTGCTGGTGGTCTGGGTTGTCGGAAGCTTCTCGTGGCTGGCCTGGGTATTGGTATAGTCCAGATAGGGTGTGACAGCTTTAAAGTTAGGATAGGTGCCAGCCAATTGCTGGAATTCCTGCTGCGCTCGGTGCCAGTGTCCAGGATTCGTCGAGGCATAATCGGCAAAGGCTTTGGTCCAGGCTTTATCAAATGATCCCGGCTGGGTATTGATGCCAAGCGCCGTGATAAGACTTTTGGCGCTGTTACTGGCCTGTAAGAAGGTCGTGCTTCCAATCGAATTGCCGTTGGCAAGACCAAAGCTGACGATTCCTACAACATGACCTTGACTATCGAGGGCTGGCCCACCGCTATCGCCATGTTCAACGTTGCCGCCAACTTGGATAACGGGCGCACCGGTGTCTGTGGATTTAATCGAGCTAACTGTAATTTTGTTGATAGAAGACGAGAAGAGATCGGTTGGTCTGGTACTGATGTCAGCGTTTCCTGGGAAGCCAATGATTGTCAAATCATCTTGTTGCTGCACGTTGCTGGAGTCACCAAGCTGAATGCGGGGGATATTCGTCATCGGCACATGGATAATCGCAACGTCTTTTTCGTTGAAGGAGCTTTCCTTCTCAATCTTATCAACAGTGGCGTGGGTTGAGGGAGCAATCCCGGCGACAGTATTTGCGCTGATCGGGCCGGTATAATCGGTGCTTAAATAGACTTCGCTGCTGGGCTGGTCATAGTGAGCCTGAGAATCAAGTTGCCCGCTTGTGAGAAGCTGTACAACCTGGTCGGGTGTGACGTTGGTGCCCGGCTTGGTCTGATTCATATCCTGGGCGATATCCGGTGCGGCCAGTGTAAAGAGAAACTGGGCCAGCGCCTGATCATGGGGAGGATTGACGACGTGATCGGCCGTCAGAATATCTCCATTCGAGGTGATAAAGGTTCCGCTGCCCGATAACGTTAGCGGGTAGGGAGTATTCGAGCCCTGAGGGAACGTCACGGACTGCGTCGTTGAGAAATTGACCGTCAGGCGAGCGGGTAGATTTGTAACGATCCGCACGACCGATGGTTTGGCAATATCGACCGCTCGTACGACGGGGTCCGCAACATTGCCGCCAGGTTGCGATAAACTTTGGGCCTCAACTCCCAGGGGAAAGGCTGCCGCGAAAAACGTGGCCAGACAGATCAGTCCCGTCAGGAGGGCCAGGTAAGAATAGTGTGTGTATCTGATTTTCTGCGTAGACATTCTTTTCTGCATATCCAGCATCCTGCCCAATTAACAGAAGAATTACATCTTCTCATTCTTTTTAACGTCTGGTATACAAAGGATTGTACGTATCGGCCGGAAGTCAAGTTGCAAGGCCGGGGTTATTCCCGACACTCTCTAACAGGGAGGCTATCGCCTGAGCCTGCTTTGCTTGTCTGCAAGTCATCACTCAGCGAGCCTGGGAACTTGTACAGCCAACAACATTTTTGAGCGCGGAAGCCGAGTCAGCGGTCAAGGGTGCATTTCTGCGCTTCGAGTGTCTACGCGGCATATTAGCGTACGTAGCTACCTGAATGACGCGTCTGCCATTCTTCCGAAAGCATACCATAAACGACGAGATCTACAAAATGATCATATAACCATTCAGACTGTGGAATAATACCTTCTTGCGTAAAACCCAACCGTTCGGGAATGGCCCGGCTGGCGTGGTTCTGGGTCGCGCACCGAATTTCGACCTGCTTGAGTTCGAGTTTTGTAAAAGCGTTCTCAGTCATGGCGGTGACTGCCTGGGTCATCAATCCTTTTCCGCGAAAGGCCGGGGCCAGCCAGTACCCGATCTCGACATTGCGACCCAGCCAGTTGATGTCGTGATAACCGATCGAGCCAGCGATCTGACCTTGCCAGAGTATCGCCACGCCATATCCAAGATTGCGGTCCAGGCGCATTTTATTATGCTTAATAAAATCGATCGTATCCTGGATGGAAGTACTTGAGTTCAGCCACGGCAACCAGGTTTTCAAGTCAGTGCGGTTGGCGTCGATGAGTTGAAAATATTCACGTGCATCTGACATCTGGAAGAGCCGGAGTTCGGCATCATGGGCGAGCTGGAGTGGCGGAAAATCTAACATGCTTCCTGCTTTCTAACGGCGGCGAAATTGCTGGCATGGTATTGAGATGGGTGCCTTGTTTTCCTGAATCGTGCTGCTCTTAAGCAAACAAACAAGGATCAGATGGATAAATGATTCAGAAGCTTATTGTACCTCTTTTTAGGGAGACTTGGAAATCCCTGGGAGGGTTAGCGTTGTGGGGTAGGGGGCTGAGCCGCTGCTTATTCCTATATCTGGAACTCAGCTAGAGAAGTTACGAACATCCTGATGTGCGTAGGGGTTGTCAGGGGCCTTGCCTCTGACCTGGGGCGCGGGGCAGGCCCCGCTTCTTTCTCTCTCACCTCTACGCCGCGCAATCGAACTCAGCTAGAGGAGTTACGGACATCCTGACGTATGTAGGGGTTGTCAGGGGCAAGGCCCCTGACCTGGGGCGCGGGGCAGGCCCCGCTTCTTCCTCTTCCCCCCTCTACGCCGCCGAAGGCGGCACACATCAAGAAAAAAGCCCTCAGTCGCAGCCTGATTTAGCCGCTGGCTTTTAAAGCCGAAACAACCTACTTGATTTATATCATAAAGAGAGACTATAATTACTGAAGTTTTCCTCCTGTTTATCTTGATGTAGGAGCAGTGTATCTTGAGTAACAATCCTGAGCCAGATTCTGAAAGCCCTGACATCGGCAACCAGAGCTCTTCTATACAGCGGCGCGACTCGCATGAACTGCGTGATACGCGTCCACACGCGACAATTGGAAATGGTGCAAAATATACTGTGGGAATGAATCGTAGCTATAACTCAAGCTCGTTCGACTTTGAGAGCATGCTTACCTCGCTGCGCGAACTGTTTGAGCAAGATCGCCAGGTTGCCAGCCAGGGAGACTCGACCCGCTGCGGCATCTGTTACCTCTTTTTTAAGGTCAGTGACCTGACCTATCGGGAGGATGGGTTTTATATCTGTAGCAATTGTGAGCAGACGCTGGGTCCGCAAAATCTCCCGATGCTCCGAAAGCAACAAAAGTAAAAGGGCGCCAAAAGCGCCCTTATTTCTTGCCTACGTAACTCCTCAGTCCTACTCGCCGATGACTGCCTGCTCCTCCGGATCTTCCTCTTCCTCATCCGTGAGTTCGCGCAGATCGTTCGGACTATCCAGCCGATCAAGGAAAAGAATGCCGTCGAGGTGATCGATCTCATGTTGCATAATTCGGGCGAACCATCCTTCGGCTTCGACCTTCATCGGTTTGCCTTTTTGGTCCAAACCTTTGACGACGATTTTTTCGGCCCGACGAATATTATCACCGATATAACCGGGGATACTCAGGCAGCCTTCGGGTCCGATTTGTTCGCCTTCGGCCTTCACGATTTCGGGATTGATCATTGCGACCTTGCGCTCTTCGTATTCTGCGACAAAGATGCGTAAAGAAATGGCGATCTGAGGTGCAGCCAATCCTACCCCGTTGGAGATGTGCATCGTTTCGAACATATCTGAGATCAGCCGGGGAATTGAAGAGTCGAAACGATGAACCTTTTTCGCTTTTTGACGCAAGATAGGGTTTTCTGAAGTGATAATTTTTTGTATAGCCATGAACTTCCTCTACACTGGCACACCTTTGTGCTGAACAGCACCGGGTCCGATTAATTTATTATACTAAGATACCATATCCTATCACATTTCACGGATTTTGTGCGTAATAAGCGCCCCTCCGTGGGACTTTAGATGATAATTTTGTGATCCTTCTCTGTTTTCCGAGGGGTAGGTGCGCTGACCTGCTT
>DASSXK010000481.1:0-5203 GCA_035703945.1 Ktedonobacteraceae bacterium
ACTGGCATTGATAAAACTGCCGCAGAGTAGCCCCAGGCCGACAGCCAGGAGGAGTAGCGCGCTCTGTGCTCCCTGCGTAATCCACAGCCACTGCCAGTCTATATCGGGATTCGTGTTCATAAGACTGGCGAGCCAGATTCCCAACACCGTCACCAGTGAGATGATGATTGTTCCCAGCAAGCCGGCCAGTCCCGCTTCCAGGTAATAGCGCCAGCGTTTGATCGGTCGCGAGAGCGCCAGGTCCAGCGCCCCCGTTTCGATCGTTGCCGGAATGATTGCGGCCGTCATATAGGCCAGTATGCCGCCAAAAATGAGACCGTAGATGCTGCTATACAGCTCAAGCGCGGTAAAGCCCAGGAAGCCCGAAAGATGTTTGATTTGACTTCCAAGGATGCCAGTCATTACACCTGAGGATACGTATGCATCCATATTAAGCTTGCTCATCGAAGGATAAATCACGCCAACCAGCAGGGAGAGCAGTAAGGCATAAAAGCAGCCGGTCGCAATCAGCATTTGGCCGTTTTTGAGAAAGTTCGTTGTCAGCGCAAGCCCTCGCATACGTTTAGGGGCTGTGGTTCCCTGCTTGGGGAGCGTAGAAGCTGAAGTGGTTGCCATCTCTGTCCCTCCTTTAATGTTGCGGAACCATTTCCGGCTTCGCATCTTCATAGAATTGTAAGAATACCTCTTCCAATGGCGCTTCTTCCGCTTGCAGGCGGATTACATTATGGCGACTGAGTGCTTTGACAAGGGCATCCATGCTGCCGTTCACGCTGAGGTGGTAGACGTCTTGGTTGCTGGTTATCTTACTGACCCCTGGAATCTGCTCCAGTTCGCTGATGTTGACGGGCTCACCGAAGGACACACTCACCCGCTGGCCAGCTTTTTCGCGCAAGGTTTCGACCTGTTCAACTGCTACAAGCTCGCCACGTCGGATGATTGCGACCCGACGGCAGACCTTCTCAACGTCGCCCATGATATGCGAGCTCATGAAGACCGTTTTTCCCCTCGTTTGCTGCTCCAGCAAGAACTCGTTAAAGTCTCGTTGGGTCAGGGGGTCCAGGCCAGAGGTTGGTTCATCCAGTAGAAGGAGTTCGGGATCGCACATAAAGGTCAGGACGATTCCAAGCTTCTGGCGCATGCCTTTGGAGTATTGTTTGAGAGGGCGCTTCAGTTCTACATCAAAGCGTTTAACCAGATCATCCAGCAGGATCGGGGCTCGGCCCTGAAGCCGCGAGAAGTAGTTGACCAGTTGTTTTCCTGTCATATTGCCAGGCAGGCGAACTTCACCAGGTAGATAGCCGATTCGACCGTGGACAGCTTTGATATCGTGTTGTGCGTTGTAGCCTAAAACATGAATAGTGCCAGCGGTGGGACGTATTACATCCAGAATACACCGAATTGTTGTGCTTTTCCCGGCCCCATTTGGCCCAAGAAAACCAAAAATTTCGCCCTGTTCGATCTGAAGCGAGACATCTTTCAGCGCTTGAAAGCGCCCGTAATTTTTGGAAAGATGTTCGATATCGAGGACAATCGCTGTATTTGTCATATCTCGATCGCTTTCTCTATTTGTTGCACCATTGCAGTCAGATAGAATTCCAGTTTCTCATGGAAATCTTTTCTGACAACTTCCATAAGTTCCGGTGAGATTGGTTCTTCCGGCTCCAGCAACTGTTTGAGGGTCTGAGAGGCCATTTCAGCTACCTCTACGGCTGGGCGGTGATAAGCTTTGGGGAAAAATTGATCAATCAACATATAGCCAATAGTGATTGCACTGAATTGGTAGATCTGAGATTGGATGTCCTTATCAATACGTAACAACCCTTTCTCGCGTAGATACCGAAAGTAATTTTCGAAGAATATTAGCTTTTGCTGGGCCAGGTTGGCGGTCACTAAATTAGTCGTTAAGAGATCACCTAACAGGTTTGAGTCCAGCAAAAAGACCGCCTTAATCAAGGGATAATCCTCTAATACAATCAGGGCGTGTTTGAACATACCGTGGAGCAACACGCCTTCGGGATCGCCTAAGATTTTATCCTTGAGAACTCTGGCCATACTGAGCTGTTCACGTAAAAGCATGGCCATAAAAAGATCCTCGCGCGTCTTCCAGTGCAGATAGATCGTTCCTTTTGCAACTCCTGCTTGTCTGGCTATATCATCGATCGTTGTCTTTTGATAGCCCCAGCGTTCAGTCAGCTCGGCTGCCGCCGCAAGAATACGGTCCGCCCGAAGCTGGCGCTTACTTTTTTCTTCGACAACATCCCTTTCTCTCTTGCGAGTTGCTGACATTCCCGTTACTCCTTTCACCTATCCCGCCGCTAAGTTTCTTTGCGTAGTGACTCTTTGACTATTTATTCTTGTTTGGTCATCTTTATTTAAGTATAACGTTCATCGAGCTGAAAATCAATGGAAAGGAATGGGGCGTTTGGGCTTTTCACTCACATATCGTACAATGCCCAGGAAGAGAGAAGTGACTTCGCCTATCCCGCCTGAAAACGGGCGAGAACGACAACTTGAGTGCGTAATAAGAGTGCGGGCGGGTCCCTGAGTGAGAGGAAATGGAAAATGTCTGAATATACAAATCGCCTGATTGATGAAACGAGTCCTTACCTGTTGCAGCACTCGCATAACCCTGTTGATTGGTATCCCTGGGGTAGCGAGGCTCTTGAAAAGGCCAGGAACGAGGATAAACCAATCCTGCTCAGTGTCGGATATTCGGCCTGCCACTGGTGCCATGTGATGGAGCGCGAGTCCTTTGAGAATGAGAAAATTGCTGGATTGATGAATCAGAACTTCGTCTCGATCAAGGTAGATCGTGAGGAGCGACCAGATATCGATGGCATTTATATGCAGGCCGTCCAGGCTCTGACCCACCAGGGTGGCTGGCCGATGACTGTCTTCCTGACCCCCGATGGCCGCCCCTTTTATGGCGGTACGTACTTTCCTCCACGCGATTCCCGTGGCATGCCCGGTTTTCCTCGCGTTTTGCTGAGTATGGCTGAAGCTTATAAAAATCAGCGTCAACAAGTAGAGGAGCAGGCCCAACAACTGGCCGACTATTTGCAGGAGCGTAGCACTACCCCCTTACGCCAGCCCAATCTGGGTGCACCTGCCGCTCCCTCACTTGCGCTATTGGAGACCTCCAGCCAGGCTCTGCTGGGGGATTTTGATCCAGAGAATGGCGGCTTTGGAGGCGCACCCAAGTTTCCGGGTACAATGTCGCTTGATCTGCTGCTACGTATTCACCTCCATCGCCAGAAGGGCGAGTTAGGGCAGAGTTCGGAACCCTCTGAGCTGGAAGCTGTTGAAATCTCGCTGCAAAAGATGGCTCAGGGTGGCATTTATGATCAACTCGGCGGTGGTTTCCATCGCTACTCAGTTGATGCAAAGTGGCTGGTGCCACACTTTGAGAAAATGCTGTACGATAACGCTCTGCTCAGTCGTGTCTACCTGCATGCCTATCTTGTAACTGGCAAGCCCTTTTATCGCCGGATTGTGGAAGAGACGCTTGATTACGTTGTGCGCGAAATGACCTCTCCCGAAGGAGGCTTCTATTCCACACAGGATGCCGATAGCGAGGGTGTTGAGGGAAAATTCTTTATCTGGACGCCCGAAGAGGTTCGTGCAACCCTGCCTGCCGAAGATGCCGAACTTTTTATGCAGTATTATGATGTTACACCTCAGGGCAATTTTGAAGGCCAAAATATTCTCCATATCACTCAGGATGCTTCGAGCTTTGCTGCCAGCAAACAGCTAAGTGTAGAGGCGCTTGAGCAGCGCCTGGAGGCAGCCCGCCGCTCATTGTTTGCCCTGCGGGAGAAAAGAGTCAAGCCTGGCCGCGATGAAAAGATCCTGACCTCCTGGAACGGGTTGATGCTCAAGAGCTTCGCGGAGGCCGCTCGCCACCTTGGCCGCGCCGACTATCTTCAGGTTGCGACCAGGAATGCGGAATTTTTGCTGACTTCTCTCCATCGCAAAGACCGCTTGCTGCGGACCTTTAAGGCTGGCCGGGCGCACCTCAATGGCTACCTTGAGGATTATATGTTCCTTGCCGATGGCCTGCTGTCGCTCTACGAAGCAGGCTTTGAGACACGCTGGTTTGGGCATGCCCAGATCCTGACGGATGAGGCGATTCAGTTGTTCGATGATAGCGCCAATGGTGGTTTCTTTGATACTGGCAGCGATCATGAAGCGTTGGTGAGTCGGCCAAAGGAGATTATGGATAATGCTACTCCTGCTGGTAACAGTGTTGCAGCTAATGTTCTGTTGCGCCTGGCTGCTTTCACTGGTCAGGAGCGTTACCGTGAGCGAGTAATGCCGTACTTGCAGTCCCTGGCGTCGATAATGACCAGGCATCCATCGGCCTTTGGCGAGGCTTTAGGTGCATTGGACTTTGCGCTCTCACCTGTGCAGGAAGTCGCCGTGGTTGGGGCTCCTGCAAGTCCCGAAACGCAGGCTCTTTTGAAGGTCGTTAATGCACGTTACCTGCCGAATAGTGTCCTGGCTTGCGCCGCTCCGGAAGATGCTGGAGCCAGCGAAGAGATTCCCCTGCTTGCTGATCGAGGCTATAAGGCTGGTAAACCAACTGCCTATGTCTGCCAGAACTTTGCCTGTCAGGTTCCAGTTGATACTGCCGAGGATTTGGCTGCTCAACTTTAGCTTAATCGAGTTTATGCCCTTCAATTATTAAGAGGAGCAATACGTGGAACGTTAATCGTTGACGTATCGCTCCTCTCCTTTTACCTCATGGCGGAAAAGCTGGCCGGATTGGGTTAACTTCTCTAATGCGATACGTGCCGCCGCCAATTCTTTCGAGCTAACGGTCTTTTTATGATGTGGGAGAAATGTTGTGGCAACATATTTGGGAGTGAGAACTGTGAGGGTTTGTTGATGTTCCTGGAGGTAACGCGTCAGAGCTTCGGTATACCATTTGATCAGATCATCGGATGGAATACTTGTGAGTTTGGGGAGAGTCACCACCATCACAGGGCAGGGAGCAATTTGCAAGATGCGGTGAGATGTGCTACCAAAGAAGCTCCGGCGAACTTTCTCCTTCAGATCAAATCCTCGACAACCAACGACAACAAGATCCACCTCCTGCTCGCGTGCAAGCTTATTTACCTCCTCAGCCGGGCTACCGACTCGTAAAATAACTTCGATTTTGTCTGAATCGATGCCAAGTTTGATTAGCTCTTTGCGGGCGTTG
>DASSXK010000686.1:0-10795 GCA_035703945.1 Ktedonobacteraceae bacterium
TACGCGCACATCCTCATTTTTAATATGCAAACCTTGCGTGAGCGAATTATGAATCTGCTTTCGACGTGCGCTGAAACCGGCCTGCACGACCTTGAAGAAACGCGTGCGCTCCTCATTTGCCAGCGGCGCTTCAGGGTAGACATGAATTCGTAGGATTGCGGAATCCACTTTAGGAGCAGGATAGAATGAGCGCGCCGGTACATGCGCGATGATCTCCGGTTTCCCATAAAACTGAACGCTTACGGCCAGGACACTGAGATCTCCCGGACCAGCAACGATTCGTTGGGCAACCTCTTTTTGAACCATCACGACGATCAGCTCGGGTGGATTGGAACTTTCAAGGAAATGTCGAAAGGTCGGCGCTGTAATGTAATACGGTAAATTGGCAACCAGCTTATAGGGGTTCTTGCCAAAAATATCCTCTGGATTCAGATGTAGCAGATCCTTTTCGATCAGTTCGATGTTGGAGAAAGGCAGGGTTGTTGTCGCGAGGAGCTTGAGCATATCATGTTCAAGTTCAACTGCAACCACCCGCTGCGCGATTTTAGCCAGCTCGCGTGTCAGTACACCGGTGCCGGAGCCAACCTCCAGAATCTGGTCGGTTGGTGCAATATTGGCGGCATCGATAATATTCTGTAGGATTGCTCTATCGACTAAAAAGTTTTGCCCGAAGGCTTTATTCGGGCGCATGTTGTAGGCGTAGAGCAGATTGCGTAGCTCTTGTATATCTGTCAGATCAAGCTCCGTGCCCACTGCATGTATTTTTACTGGTTCTTGATCTCTTTGACGATCTTCACTTTCTAACAATGTTTCCTTCAATCCTTGCCTGTTGTGTCCCTGGTTTGGGCAAACATATACAGGGAAGCCTGATTGGGAAATCTTTTTCTTGGATCAGGGCTTCCATGCGTGTGATTGTACCAGAAAAGCGCGCTTACCACCACCAGGGACCACGGCGCCAGGAATTGTAGTAGCGTCTACGATAACGTTGGCTGCCGCTTGTGGTGCGGAAAAGTATCCGTGTAACAATTGTTGCCAGGACCAGGAGCCCTATCAGCAAAATGAAGCCCACTAAGAGCGTACTTATCAGGATGCCGATTCCACTAACCAGGGCAGCAAAGAGTGAAAAGAGTGGCCTTGCAAAGAAAATGAGCAGGAAGAACAGCCAGAAAATCTGGCCCCGATTTCTACCCATGCGGGGACGCGCCCAACCGGGCGTATTCCATTGTCCCCATTGCTGCCCTTGCTGATTCTGGAAAGGGCCATTGCCCCAGCCTGGGCCAAATCCTGGCCTCTGCTGCTGTTGCTGTTGTTGTTGCTGCTGCTGAGCATAAGGAGGAGGAGTGGCATCGACCACTTTGGGAGGAGGCTGACTCGCCTCTCCATAACTCGGAATATCATACGCAGAACCATTATAGCCAGCTTGATAATCTTGTGCTGGCATAATTGGTTCGTCAATACTGCTAGGTGGCTCATCCCTGGGCGTGCCGTTTTTGCGCGGTGTCGTTGACCAGTAATAGGGCGATGATTCGCTATATTCGTTTTCCCGCTCAGAATTGGACTGAGGGGCAAATTCTTGTTCACTCATATTGAACTCCTCTAAGACCGTCCGCTATTACTTATGTACGTATCTGTGAATGGAGGGTTGCATAAGAGGACGATAGGTGTGGATAAGAGGCGCTACAGAACTTCTAGTCCATTATACTATAACGGATTTTGTCTGCGATTACCAAAAATAACTTCCTCAGAAGAGGGGTGTATCTGCTTTTTTTGTTTCACATAATAAGAACAATTGGATGGGCTGGAATCTTCCGTTTTGTGCTTATCTCTCTTAGTGTAGCCTGCAATAATGAAAAAAATATGAAATGTCATCGGTAGATTCGCTTCAAAATAGCCTGTCTCCGCTTGCGAGTCCCTGGTTTTTCTGAGATGATGCATGAGAAAAGGAATTGAAAATGTCTTTATTCTCGTGAAAAGAAATAGATAGATTCATGTAACGATCAAAGGAGGTTTATCTTACATATGCAAGATCGGCAAGAAGATAAAAAACCAGAAGCTGAAGAAACAACCCAGAATGAAAACACAAACGAGGAAACGCCTGTTGAGGCTCAGGATGTTGTGTCTCCGCGTGAAGGTGAGAGCAATCCAAATCCAAATTTTCGACCGTTAGCACGCGGAGAACGGCGGAATCTCTGGCTCCGTGATTATGGCGACCAGGATTTCGCGCTTCAGATGTGGGTTCGTCTGGTGGAGCTTCAGGATGTTGAAATTGAGATGATGTTGCAGATGCATGGCATCCTCGCTTTTGGCACTCTGGTGAGTACTACTCATTATGCCCAATTCTATATTGATATGAATGAGGAACTGTATCGCGAGAATGATCCAGCCATGGCTGATTTCTTTCTTCAGTATTATCGCTCGCTCGTTCCGCCAGCCGAGCAGGAAGAATTTGGACCCGAGGGGCTGCCCGTCCTTTTCCGTTTCGCCCATATGCGCGATGTTACATTGATGAGTGGCGGCAATAAGGTCAAAGTGCCCTACTGGCGCGGCAAAATTAATGATGTGGAAGCTTTTGTGGTTGGGGCAACGGCCGAAGCCTAGAGGGGCGCTAGCGAAGTATGTATGGCTTGTTCTGGCTCTGTGGGGGTAAAAGGTGAGCCAGAACAGACCATACCACGACTTATATAGTTTTAATAGAAAGGCGGCTTGTTAGTTTTTGATAATGACAGTGGTACCGATATCGGCCCAGGTGTAGATCCATTGGATCATGCTAAAAGGCATCGTCACACAACCATGTGTGCCAGTCAGCCAGCCACCGACGGGATCATAGTGCCATACGTTTGTGCCAGGGCCAAAAACACTTCTCCAGTAAGAGTCGTGCAGGAAGAAACCGCCCGCACGCCACTGCAAAGCGTAGGTGATATGTGTTGGAGGATAGTAGTAAGGCGAGCTTTTGGGCCAACCAGAAATGAATGTTGTTGGATGCAATTTCTGGAAAATGTGATACGTTCCAGTTGGAGTAGGTAGAGCCGGTTGACCAGTGGTGGCCGGAGAGTTCTTTAACTCTTTCCCGTTTTGGTAGACATAAATCCACTGCTTTGAGAGACTGACAATAATGACCTTGCCATTTGGAGGTGGGTTACCGCCATTACTCACAGAGCCCTTGGCAACCAGGCCACTATAAATAAAACGAGCACTGCTACTCAGGCTGCTAATACGATACCAGATAGAATTCCCAGGATTAACAGTTTGGCCGCTGACGCTGGCATAGATGGTGACATTTGTATCAGGCGAATAGGTTGTGATGCGTGTCGAGCTTGCGCTTGGCGCAGTTCGAACATTAGACCAGTCGGTGGTATGACCTGTCCAGGTTGTGGCGGCGTAAGACGTTGTAGTAGAAAATGGGCTTATAGCAAAGACGGCCGCCATGACCAGAACGAGGAGACTAAGATAGGTAGTTTTTTTTAACTTTTGCATAGATGGCTCCCCTTAAAAATTGGAGTAATTTCCCCCCATTCAACAGTATAGGCAATAGCTTCGCCAGATACAAGTGATGTAGGATACATTACTCATCTCTCTCTATAATATGTTAACGCCCAACAGGGCGGATTAATCTCTCTTTATTTATACGATTTTATTAATTCGTAAATATTCGTTCTACATACAGTGATACTCAGCTTCCCTGCATAATCAAGTAAATATACAAAGATACATTTTGATCTATCTTTGTATATTAAGGTCGGCCACTCAATTCGTTAACTGAATGTGTTTAAGAAATTGATAGCATTGTTGCCAGCGCCGCTCCGGTTGGGGAGCATCCAGGGCTGATTGCTTTGCAAGCAGGCAACTTTCAAAGCTTCCCAGATGGAGCGATGCTGGTAACGATAGTACTAGCTTCTCAAGCGCCTTCAGTCAGTGAAGTGAATGGCAAACTACTTGACGGGTGTTATTTCGTCCTCTAGGATAAGAAGAATAGAGAATGCTTTTGGATAAGAAGTGTGTACCAAACCGGTTGCGCGAAACCCTTTGGTTCCAACTCCCAATCCTTGAAGGAAGGTGTTGTTTTTATGGTTGATCGTGTGGGGCAGCAGGTAGGAGCCTATCGTCTCATTTATCTGCTGGGTCGAGGGAATTTCGCGGAAGTGTACCTGGGTGAGCAGGCCCAGAATCACTCTCAAGCTGCATTAAAACTTTTGCATACCCGACTTGAGCCGCCTGCTGGTGAGGTCTTTCGCCGAGAGGCCCGGCAGATTGCAGAGCTAGAACATCCACATATTGTGCGAGTCATAGATTTTGGAATTGAAGAGCAGATGCCTTTTCTCGTGATGGACTATATTCCTCATGGCAGCCTGCGTCGGCGTCATCCTGCGGGGGTTGCGCTTCCGATCGATATGCTCCTTTCCTATGCCGAGCAGGTTGCAGGTGCCTTACAGTATGCGCATGACCGTGGCATTTTACATGGTGAACTGACCCTTAAAAATATTTTGATTGGTGACGAGAATCAGCTCCTTGTCAGTGATTTTGGGATTACAACGCTGCTGCATTTTTCGCATTCGCAGCAAGAGCCAGGCGAGCTTAATATTGCTGAAATGATTGCCTATATGGCGCCCGAACAATTGCAGGGCCAGCCAGTACCTGCCAGCGATCAATATTCTCTGGCGGTGATGGTATATGAGTGGTTGAGTGGATCTTTGCCTTTTGTGGGTTCATTTACCGACGTCGCGACCCAGCACTTGATGGCGAAACCTCCTCGCTTGCGCAGCACGACGACACTGGTGATGCCAGCCATCGAAGATGTGCTGCGAAGAGCATTGGAGAAAAATCCTCGTCGCCGTTTTAAGACGGTTTCGGCCTTTGTGCAGGCGCTGAAGGATGCCTATCGCGCCGAAAAGCCGCTTTTTGAGAAGTCACCACTTATGAATGCCCTGCCGATCCTGGCTGAGCATCTCCCGGAGAACAGACGTGTTTCTTCCTCTCTGGTGAATCTGGCGGCGGGCTTCAATAAATACTGGCAGGTTATTGGCGCGTATGACCGGGCGATCCAGCAGCGGCCTCATGATCCGATAGCCTATCGCGAACGTGGGGATGCGTATTACTCGCTTGGTGAATACAGGTTGGCGATCGCGGATTATAATCGGGCGCTTGAACTTCATCCCCGCTATACCCAGGCTTTCTTTAATCGCGGAGGAGCCTATTATGCGCTTGGTAATTATACGCAGGCGATTGCGGATTGTAATCGCGTGATTGCCCTTGATCCTAAAGATGGAGCGGCCTATATCAATCGTGGGATGGGCTATGCTGCGGAAGGGGATTATACGCAGGCCCTGGCCGATTTTGATAAAGCAATCGAGTTGGGGGCGCAGGAAGCAACGGTCTACTATAGTCGTGGGGTTGCGTACTCGTTTCAGGGTCAGTATGAGCAGGCGATAGCGGATTTCAATTTTGTTTTGGAACACAACGCCGGAGATGCTGCAACTCACTATAATCGCGGCCTGGCCTATGCCTCGATTGGCGAGTTTAAAAAGGCGATTGAGGATTATAATCGCGCCCTGGAGTTTGATCCCGACGATGCGATGGTTTATAACAATCGTGGCGGCGCTCACTATGCCCTCGGCAACTACGAAGAAGCTATCAGAGATTGCACGAAGATGATCGAACTGAAGCCCGATGATCCAACTGGCTATAATAATCGGGGCAGCACGTATGCTTCCCTCCAGCGTCAGAATGAGGCGATCGCGGATTTTAGCAAGGCGATCGAGCTGGACCCCGAAGATGTAACCTCCTATTTTAATCGTGGGAATGTCCTCTATTCTCAGGATGAGTTCGAGCGGGCTTCGCAGGATTATGAGCAGGTGATTGCCCTGAAAATGCAGGACGCAGTTGTCTACTATAACCGGGGTAATATTTATCGCAGGCTTGGCAATTATGAGCAGGCGCTTGAAAGCTATGCCCTGGCGCTTGAGCTTGAACCTTCGAATGTGGCTGTCTTTACCAATCGGGGCAATGTCTACTCCGTGATGGAACGCTATGAAGAAGCTATTAAAGACTATACTCAGGCGATTAAGCTGAATCCGCGAGGGGCGACAGCATATTATAATCGGGCCAATGCCTATCGCAATCGGGAAGAACTTGCTCAGGCGATAGAGGACTATGATCGAGCAATTGAAATGGATTCTCAATATGTGGCTGCCTATAGTCACAGGGGGATGGTTTATGCTCTCCAGAAAGAGTATAAGCGGGCGATAGAGGACTATGACCGGGCGATTGCACTTGATCGCTCCTATATCGCGGCCTACTATTATCGTTCACAGGCCTTTTATCATCTATGCAATTATGTTCGCGCACGCGAAGACTATACACGCCTGATCGGGGCTGATCCAGATGATGTCTGGGCCTTTAGCAACCGAGCCTATGTCAACTATCGGCTGCGGGCCTACGACGAGGCGCTGGCGGATTATCAACGAGTCTTAGAGCTTGAGCCGACGAGTGCCTGGGCGTATAGCAATCGCGGCCTGGTCTACTATCGTCTTGGACAGGGCGAGCGTGGCCTGGCGGATTGTACGAAAGCGATTGAGTTAGACCCGAACTTTGGCTGCGCCTACGATGATCGCGGCCAGATCCAGCTTGGAATGGATGATTTTGCGCGAGGCCGCATCGATATTCTCAAGGGCTGGGAACTGAATCCAACCCATATCAGTCATGGTTGGATGTACGAGTGGACCGGCATGTGTCTGGAGCCGGGAGATGCCACGACTGCTGAGCGTTTGGAGGCACTGGCCGAGCTTGATCGCGAGGATTATCTGGCGCCGGTCTGTTTAGCGGTTGCTTGCTGGCTACGTAATCAATTTGAGGAAGCCTTTGTATTGCTGGAAAAAGCCATGCAGCTTGATGAGAGAGAAGATGGTTATTTCTGGCGTGCGTTGGTCAATATCTCTTCGGGGCAGATCGAGGAGGCGCTACACGATCTAGAAAAAGCCAGGGAACTGGGGTTGCCGCGTCCGCTTTTTGCGCCCCTGCGTATCTTTGAGGAACGCAAGCCAGAGTTCTTTGAGCAACATATTGTGCCATTGTTCGAGGAAAGGTAACCTTCCAGGCAGAAAAAAGAAATTGTTATCCAGCGAGATCCTGCTTCTCCAAATCTTGCAAATAGAGGGGAGAGGCCGCATCTCGCTGTTGTATTTTGTCGCTTTTCAAGTGTAACCGATAAAAATGGACGAGACACCCGGTTTTTCTTTGTGTGGGCGTCTCGTTCTATCGTTGTAGAGAGATAGCTAGAAGAGTGAGAGCTGTTGTGGTGGCTCTTCTTTGGGTTTTTGCTTCGTGGCAGAGGTCTCTGGAGCAAAGAGTGATGGCTCTTCGGTTTGTGCCTGTGCTTTTCTCTCTGCGGCTCTGCGCTCGGCCTCGGCGATAATCAATGGGATCTTCTTGAAGTCTGTCCTGATCGTATCCTTCAATGCGGCCTGGTGGAGGCCAGCGGCGGGATGGTACATAGCGATACAGATATATCCGTCTCTTTTACGGGCTCGTCCATGAATGGCGCTGATCTTCTCGCCTGGAAAGTATTTTGACATCGAGTGGCGGCCCAGCGTCACAATGACCTGAGGTTTGATAGCTTCGAGCTGACGTTCCAGATAGTCGTTGCAGGCTGCCATTTCATCTGGCTGGGGATCGCGATTTTCGGGGGGGCGACATTTGACAACGTTGGTGATAAAGACATCTGAACGTTTCAGGTTGATACTCGCCAGAAGTTCCTCCAGGAATTGGCCGGCGGGTCCAACGAAGGGGCGTCCCTGCTTATCTTCATTGTATCCGGGACCCTCACCAATAAATAAAATCCTGGCCTGAGAATTGCCTTCTCCTGGCACAGTTTTGTTGCGACCTTTACAGAGTCGGCACTTAGTACAAGCTGAGATCTCGGTCGCGATTTCAGTTAAGACTTCCTCGGCTGGCATAGAATCCTCTTTCTACGACGCAAGTTAATAAGCCATTCACTTCGCTGACTGAAGGCGCTTGAGAAGCCAGAAGGAACATTGCTAGAAATGATCAAAGCTGAAGCTTTCCAGTGTTACCTGCTTGCAAAGCGTTCAGTAGGCGCGAGAGCGCCGTTGCGAAGTGCCTTATAATGGCAAGTCATTTTTCCTGTAATAGTACGCCATTCACTTCACTGACTGAACGCGCTTGAGAAGCCAGGACGAACCGTGCCCGAAACGATCAACATTGAGTCTTTCCAATGCGGCCTGCTTGCAAAGCGTTCAGTAGGCGCGAGAGCGCCGTTGCGAAGGGTCTTTCAATAGTAAGATCTGAGAATATGGTTGAAACGAAGACATCTATGCTGGAGAGTAAAACTTACTCCCAGCATAGATGTCTTTTACGAAATTGTCACGGTACTTGTGACAATATTCTATTTGTACTGAATAAAAGCGGAAGACGCTTCATGCAGTCTTTACCTACCAGCGGCGTTCTGGGGGACGCTGGCCGAAGCCACTGTCACGACGTGGACCACTGGTACCACGGTTGCCGCCGCCAGGAGCACCACCAGGACCACCAGGACCACCAGGGCCCATTGGTCGGCGCTGGCCGAAGCCGCCGCCGCTGCGGTCGCCATAGCCGGTGCCTCCGCCCATACGATTTCCGCCGCTGCGGTCGCCATAGCCGCCACGGTCGCGATTGCCGCCACCGTAGTTGCCGCCGCGATCGCCATAACCACCACGGTTAGGAGGCATATCACGATCACGGCCACCGCCGTAACCACCGCCACCCATGCGTCCGCCTCCGCCCATGCGTCCGCCTCCGCCGCGATTGCCGCGCTCGCTATCCAGTTCGCTCTGGGAAGGCATCTCGCCGCTCAAGGCTGCACGCCGTGAGAGATTGACACGTCCCTGGGGATCGACCTCGATCACCATTACAGTGATCTCATCGCCGACCGAGACGACATCATCAGGACGCATCACCTGGTAATCGGCCAATTGGGACGTGCGCACAAGCCCTTCCTTACCTGGAAGGATCTCGACGAAGCAGCCAAAGTCAACGATTCTGCGAACTGTGCCGGTATAGATACGGCCGACCTCGACCTCTTCGGTCAGGGCACGAACTGCATCCATCGCGTGCTGCATCGCATCGCCATTGTTGGCAGAGATATTCACGGAGCCATCGTCCTCAATATCGATCTTCGCGCCGCTCTCTTCCTGGATCTTGCGGATCATCTTGCCGCCCGGTCCAATCACAGCACCGATCTTATCGGGGTTGATCTTAATCGTCTGGATACGTGGCGCGAACTCGGACAACTCCTCGCGAGGAGCGTCGATTGCATCCAGCATCTTCTCCATGATAAACATGCGGCCTTCGCGGGCCTGCTCAAGGGCCTTCGACATAATCTCGTATGTAATGCCCTTTACCTTGATGTCCATCTGCAAGGCAGTGACACCATCGGCTGTTCCGGCCACCTTGAAGTCCATGTCACCAAGGGCATCTTCGATACCCTGGATGTCGCTCAGGACCGCCCATTTTCCGGCGCGGTCGCCCTCGCCAGTCACAAGACCCATCGCAACACCTGCGACAGGTGCGTGAATCGGCACACCAGCATCCATCAGAGCCAGTGTTGTGCCACAAACGGAGCCCATCGAGCTTGAGCCATTGGAGGACAGCACATCCGAAACAACGCGAATCGTGTAGGGGAATTCCTGTTGAGTAGGAATGACCGCTGCGATAGCGCGTTCCGCCAGAGCGCCGTGTCCAATTTCACGTCGGCCGGGTCCGCGTAAGGGTTTGCTCTCGCCAGTTGAATAAGGCGGGAAATTATAATGATGCAGGAAGCGTTTGCTTGTCTCATTAATACCCAGCCCATCGAGAATCTGCTCTTCTCCTGGGGAGCCGAGGGTTGCAACGCTTAGAATCTGGGTCTGTCCACGTGTGAACAGGGCCGATCCATGTGTGCGGGGCAGGAGACCAACTTCGCAACTGATAGGGCGAATCGTTTTGAGATCGCGTCCATCGGGGCGATTGCCGGTATCCAGGATGTTGTTGCGGACATACGACTTCAGTTCTTTTTCATAGAACGTGATGATGTCTTTCAGTTGATCCGGGTATTCAGCACCAAGCGTTTTAATCAGATCTTCCTGAACTTGATTGGTTGCAGCCTCGCGAACGGCCTTGTTCGAATTGTTGATGGCGGCCGCGAAGCGGGGCTGCACGAATTCGGCGACCTTCTTGCGAAGTTCTTCATTGACTGGAGCGGGCTCAAAAGGCACTTTGGCGCGATTGACGGCCTGGACCAGCTTCTCCTGCATCTTAATGATCTCTTGCAGGGCCTCGTGACCGAAACGAACGGATTCCAGCATCAGGTCTTCGGGCAGCTCTTTTGCGCCGGCCTCAACCATCATGACCGCGTCGGATGTACCGGCGATAGCCAGATCCAGACGCGAATCGGGCATCTGTGAACGGGTGGGGTTGATGACCAGTTGATCATTGATATAGCCCACACGCACAGCCCCTACGGGCCCGGCGAAAGGAATATCCGAGATGCTAAGGGCAGCGGAAGCACCCACAATTCCCATAATATCGGAATCATTTTCTTGGTCGACAGAGAGTACCGTAATTACGATCTGCACATCGTTACGGTAGCCTTTGGGGAAAAGTGGACGCAAGGGGCGATCAGTGAGACGACAGGCGAGGATAGCGTGTTCAGTTGCTCGGCCTTCTCGTTTGATAAAGCCACCCGGAATTTTACCGGCAGCATACATTCGCTCTTCTACATCAACGGTGAGTGGGAAAAAATCAATGCCTTCGCGGGGCTCATCAC
>DASSXK010000716.1:0-11506 GCA_035703945.1 Ktedonobacteraceae bacterium
TGCTCCATCTCTATTGTGGCACAAGCATAGATTCCAAAGAAAATGGCCAGTTCTTTTATCAAAAGAACCGGCCGTAAAGTACTAACAGAGCCTCAAAAGCGCAAGCATACCCGTGTTATTATGCCGGAATGACACCCTGGGCCAGCAGTTTGACCGGCTCCAACTTTGCGGCATCAGGCAGCCAGATAATCGCTTCATCGATCCCGGCGGCTTCGTACTCAGCCAGGCGGGCCCGAATCTGGTCGGGCGTGCCAATGAGCGACGTTTTTCGTGCTTCTGTAAGATTTGCCTGGTTGGCGGGACTGAGCTTGGCGATAGCTTCTTGCTCGGTTTCGCCTACATAGGCGTTTATCAGGATGGTCTTGCGAATCTCGTTGGGGTTACGTCCCAGCGTCTCGCAATGCTGTTTGAGCACATCCAGCTTGTGCTCAACGACGGGAATATCCGAATTGGAAATATTGCAGGCATCCCCATATTGCGCGACCAGCTTCAACGTGACCTTTTCACCGGAGCCACCGATCCACATCGGAATGTGGGGCTTTTGGACGCCCTTGGGCTGGTTGATCGCACCGCGTACCTGGTAGTATTTGCCCTCAAAGAAGGCTTCGTCTTTGGTCCACATTTCGAGAATCACCTGGACGGCTTCGCGCAAGTAGCGCAGGCGCTCAGGAGCTTCGGGGTACTCGTAACCATAGGCTTTGTATTCATGTTCGTACCAGCCAGCGCCAATCCCAAAATCCAGGCGGCCATGACTGAGAACATCAACGGTCGAAGCAATTTTTGCCAGCAGAGCAGGGTTGCGATAGCTGTTGCAAGTCACCATCTGACCAATGCGAACATTTTTGGTATCCCTGGCAAGCGCGGCGGTGCTGGTCCAGCACTCAAAGGTGACTTCCTGAGTTGGCTCGGGGACCGTATGGAAGTGGTCAAACAGCCAGATCGAATGGTAATTGAGTCGGTCGGCCTCCTGCGCTACGCGCGTCATTGTCTCGTACGCTTCAACCGGATCAGAGATTCCAACCAGATCCATCCGCCAGCCCTGGGGCACAATCAATCCTATCTTCATCTTTTGCATAAATGTACTCTTTCTACATTGTCTCACTTTGTTGTAAGCAAGGTAACTGTCTTAGACCTCATTATATGACCAATTTTAGCTACTTGCTATTTGCCCAATTGCTTTTTGGGTTTATAATTAACCTTGAACATTTTTATGTAGAAGAGGGTTATACTCATGTCAATTACAAGTATTCGTCCCATCAGCGACACAGAAACCTATGATCTACGCCATCGTATCCTCAGACCACAACAGGCTCTCAGCGAGTGTGCCTATCCCTGCGATAAAGATCCGCTGACTTTACATATTGGCTGCTTTCTGAATGATACATTGATTGGCATTGGCTCCATTTTGCCTGATCCGCGTGAAAATTCCATTCATCCCACCGGTTGGCGGATTCGCGGAATGGCCGTTCTAGCAGATGTGCGTGGAACGGGGGCGGGAGGCAAAATCCTTCAGGCCCTGATTGACCATGTCCGTGCGCAACCCTTGCCTGCCGAGATCTGGTGCAATGGTCGTGCCAATGTCAAAGGCTTTTACGAGCGTTTTGGCTTTGTGCAGGAAGGAGATCCATTTGAGTTACCCGGCATTGGTCCCCATCTGTTGATGGTCAAAATGGAATCGGTCGCGCTGGCATCGTCATAGGGTGCAATTGCGACTCCTTTATCCACTGCCTCTGATCTGTTTATGGGCACAACCTGAATAAGTGAGATGCCAGTATCTAAACATGTTAGCAACAAAAGCTTGGAAATGGATGAACATTTGTTTAAAACCTACTTGCTTAACTATTGATCGCTATTGCTGACTATGATACACTGATGGGTAGACTATTTATTCGCTTGTATGCTTGCCCGGAAGGAGATCAAGCTTGCTCCGTAAAGATCGGGTACTCGAAGCGTTACGTATACTTTGTAAGAAGCCCGCACAGGATAGTGTGCTGCGGCGTTCTGCGGGATTTAGTGCCGAGGAAGTTGCGGAGCAGGCCCATATTGATCGCACTAACGCCAGTCGAGACCTGAATAGCCTGGCTCAGGAAGGGCGGGTTGAAAGGATTCCTGGCCGCCCCGTCCTTTTCCTCATAAAAGAAAGCACGCTCCATCGAACGCTTGAGAAAGAAGCCCTTGCGATGGCTGCTGAAAGTAGACGCCCGGAGCGTAAAGATTCCGAGATGGCGTCTCCAGTAAAATCTGGATCGCTGACTATTTCAGATAAAGTAGATACAGGTCATCTGAGAAATTCCAAAAAGCCTGCCTCGGTCACTGCTTCGTTGCAGCGCGGTGCGATTGTGACCGATTTCGAGACCTTAATTGGTGCCAACGAAGGTCTGAAGGTTGCAATTCAGCAGGCCAAGGCCGCGATGCTCTATCCACCTCATGGACTCCATACCTTGCTGTGTGGACCAAGCGGCGTTGGTAAGACAACCTTTGCGCGGCTGATGCATGATTTTGCTGTCACGCAGCAAGCTCTGGCCAAAGGCGCTCCTTTTATTAGCTTCAATTGTGCTGATTATGCGGGCAACCCTCAACTGTTGATGGGTCATCTCTTTGGCGTTCTGAAGGGAGCGTATACGGGGGCCGACCGTGATCGTATCGGTTTGGTTGAGCAGGCCAATCATGGCATTCTTTTCCTTGATGAAGTGCACCGTCTCCCGCCCGAGGGCCAGGAGATGTTGTTTTATCTGATGGATCGTGAGCGGTTTCGGCGCATGGGTGAGGTCGAAGAGCGCACCTCCTCGGTGTTGCTGCTGGCCGCTACCACCGAAAATCCTGCCCTGACGTTGTTGCCGACCTTTAGGCGGCGTATCCCGATGACGATTACCCTGCCTGGCTTGAACGAGCGCACGATGGAAGAACGCCACGAGCTGGTGCGAGCCTTTTTTACGACTGAATGTAGCAGTATCGATACAAATATTCATGTTGCTCCCCAGGTGATGCGGGCTCTGCTGCTCTATGAATGCCCCGGCAATATCGGTCAGTTGCGAACCGATGTGCAACTGTCATGTGCCCGGGCCTATCTTGAATATCGCACCAATAACCTGCCGGAGATGTATGTGCATGTTGGAGTCGTGCCGGATCATGTGCGCCAGGGATTGCTGCGTACCGCTGAAATGCATCGCAGCCTGTCCTCAATCCAACTGTTGCTGGATATTACGCACATTTTTACACCGACCGGCTTGAATGTTGATAATCTCCCTGCCTCAGCACGAGATTTGTACACGTTGATTGGGGATGACCTGACGATGTTGCGTCAAGGCGGCCTCCCTGATAATGAAATCAGCCGTCTGCTGCACCTTGATATCCAGCACTACTTCCAGCGCTTCGCCGATGAAGTCACGCTGGAGCGGCGGGAATCCTCAGCCCTGCTGGTAGATGAGCAGATTACCGTCATTTGCCGCGAAGTTGTAGAGTATGCCGAGGGTCAACTTGGTCGCACCCTGCCTGAAAAGCTTTCGCTGGTCCTCTCAATGCATATGGCCAGCATTATGGATCAGCTTGCACGCGGCCAGCAGGCTCCTGAAGCAGTCATTCAATCCATGCGCCATACCTATCCGATCGAATACGAGGTCGCACGAGTCGCCTTGTCCCACATGCGAGCGACCCTGAACGTCTCCTTGCCCGAAAGCGAAGTGGATGTGTTGACGATCCTGTTCGCGATGGCCGATAGCTTGCTCAGCAGCGAGCAGGCCAGAGTTGGAATTGTGGTGGCGGCGCATGGGCGAGGTGTTGCTTCTGGCCTGGCGGAACTGGCAAATACGCTGGTTGGTGTCAACTTTGTGCGCTGGGTTGAATTGACGCTTGAACAACCGCCGGAAGAACTGCTGGGAGCCGTTACCCACCATGTGCGCCTCGCTGATCAAGGGAGCGGCGTACTGCTGTTTGTGGATTTTGTCTCGCTGCTTTCTCTGGGTGAAATGGTTTCGCGCCAGATCGGGGGACAGGTGCAGACCATTTCCAATGTCTCGGCCTTCCTGGTCGTAGAATCTGCGCGACGTGCTCAGCAGGCCAGCCATATGACGGTTGAGCAGCTTGCTACCAGCCTGCTTGATCCAAGAGTACAGGAAGGGGGGCAAACGAGTGGAACGCGTGCAAATGTTCAGTCGTCCCATGCAAACAACTGGGTCTTTGATGAGAGCACTGGCGATATTCCCGGAGTCTTGCCAGCGACTCCACGCGTGATTCTGTCGATCTGCCTGACAGGTTTTGGCAGTGCATTGAAGATCGCCGAACTACTGGAGGCACAGTTGCCGGACCTGTATAATCAAGGGGTGGAGATTCTGTGCATCGACGTCAACATCTCAGGCAAGACGGATGCTGAGATTCAGCGCTTAGTTGGGAACAGACAGGTTGTAGCGATTATTGGAACGATCAATCCTCATCTTTCAAACTATCCTTTTATTGGTCTGACGGAGTTTCTTTTTGGTGATGGTCTGGCCCGTTTGCGAACCTTGCTTGGAGAGACGTTAATTGATCCGGCCCTGTTGCTACCAGCGGCCAATAACACTCTAACAGGAGTCTTGCCGTTTGGACCCTCAGGGGTAACGACGACGTTCCAGCGGCGCGAAGAGCTGATGCGTGAGATCGCGCACACCCTCGGACAGCGCATGCTCTTCCTGAATGCGGAACTGGCCTTGCCGCTGGTGTTACGTATGATCGAGCTGATCGAAGTCGAGGTTGGAGAGAGCTTTGAGATTGATGTGCTGGCTGGTCTCATGCTGCACCTGGCATGTATTATGGAACGTGGCGTGCAACACATGTCGATCCTTGTCGGCGAGACGGTCCGTGCTCAGGTGGAACACCAGTTCCCACGAGACCTGAGCATCTGCCGCCATGCTTTACAGATCTTAAGCGAACAGATTACCCGTCCTTTACCCGATGAAGAAGCATATAATATTGTAGGAATCCTCAGACAGGTTGATATTTTCACCGTAGATGAACATCGTTTTAAAGCTTAAACAGCGCCATTGACATCGATTTGAGCGTAAATGGTCGTCTTTCTGGTATCCATTTCCCTGATTTGCTCTTGTAGAGAATAGTGTGCTAAGTGTGTAGCACACTATTCGGCATCATTATTGCTAGATATAGTAATGTACTCAACAAGCCTCGAAAAATTGCATGTGTGCTATTCGTTGCGAGGAAGCAGGCGAGTAGGAATGTAACAACGCGAGACTTGCGAGGATAGAGCATGATACGAGTTATTATAGTTTGTAGTTGGGGAATGTCTACCAGTTTATTGGTTGATAGTATGCTTGCGGCGGCCGCTGCAAGAAACCAAACGATTTCGGTAGAAGCCTTGAGTGCTGGTGAGTATGCGGCCAAAGTCGATGAATGTGACATTGTGCTGATTGCTCCCCAGATACGTCATTTACGGAAAAGTATAGAAAAACTGGCAGCGTCGTCAGGGAAGCCTGTTGCACTTATTGAGCCATTTGATTATGCCACGATGAATGGTCAGGCTGTGCTGGAGCAAGTATTACATGTTTGTTCTGGTGCGTGAGGAAGGACTGCACTGTGGGCAGTTTAATTGAGCAAAGTAGCGAATGGTTTGAGCGGTACCTGGTTCCACCGCTTGGTGCTCTTGCAAGTAGTATCTATTTGCAGGCGGTACGAGATGCGTTTGTTATTTTTACGCTACCTCTCATTATTGCCGGGAGCTTGTTTCTGATCCTTGCAAACCCTCCTTTTCCCGCGCTGGAAGTACTTCTCCGGCCATACAATGCTGCGATTCTGATGCCTTTTCAGCTCTCGTTTGGGTTGATGGCACTTTTCTTAACTTTTGGTGTGGCGTATAGCCTTGCTCAATATCGGCGAACTGAACCTGTGCAACCGGGAATTGTGGCGATGGTCCTGTTTCTGGTTGCGAGCACGCCTGTGATGGATCTCAACAATCTTCGTTTTGGCGATATCCTGCCCTACCTGGGCGGACAGGGGCTGCTGGTTGCGATTCTAGTTGGAATCATGACGACCGAGGTGATGCGCTGGTTTCGAGGCTCACGCGTAACTATCAGGTTACCCAAGACGGTTCCCCCAAACGTGAAACGCGCGTTTGAAGCGTTGGTCCCAACTCTGACATTGTTAATGGCGGTCTGGTTGTTGGAATGGTTCGTCAGTTCGCATACAGTCATCGTTGATCACAAAAGTTACGCTCTGACGATACCGATGTTGCTGATGCGCATATTTCAACCACTCGTCATGTTACAGGACAGTTATCCCGCCGCATTGCTGGAAATCGTGTTGATGATGTTGTTATGGTCGGTCGGGATACATGGTATGAACGTGGTTCTGGCGATTGCCTTCCCGTTCTGGGTCACGACCCTGGCGGCAAATGCCAACGGGGGTCATGGAATAGTAACCGAGCCTTTCTTCCATATTTTTTCGCATCTGGGTGGATCGGGCGCGACAATGCCGTTAGTTGTGTATATGTTGCGATCGAAATCCTCTCAGTTACGTGCGGTGGGGAAGGTGGCGTTGGGTCCGGCGATATTTAATATCAACGAGCCTGTCACATTCGGTGTTCCAATGATGTTGAACCCAATCATGATGCTGCCCTTCATTCTGGTGCCAGTCATTATTGTAACGATAAATTACATTACATTCTCAATCGGCCTGGTTCATGTCCCGGTCGTCATGCAACCCTTTACCGTACCTATCGGTTTGAGCGGTTTTGTCGCAACGGGCGGTGATATTCGCGGAAGCGTCTTACAGTTCATTGATCTGGGGATCTCCGCGCTTATTTACTATCCGTTCTTCAAGGCCTGGGAACGTATCCTCGTTGCTCGCGAAGAAGCGGCTTTTCAACGCGAGGGTGAGGAGCAACGAACGCTGGCTGGGGTTCGTTAGTGTCCACTGCTCGGATCGGATAGGAGTACTGTTTATACTAAATGGGAAAGGTTGCACAAGGCTCTTTACAGCAATGTAAAGATTTCCAACCCGTTTCACTGGTGTTTACGGCAAGCCATTCAATTCGTTGCCTGAAGGCGTTTGAGAAGTTAGTCGCATTATTGCGAGTATAACCCCATCTGGGGCGCTTCGAGAGTTGCCTGCTTATCAAGCATTCAGGAGGCGCGAGAGCGCCGTTGCGAATTGCCTTGTAATGGCAAGAGTTTTTCACATGTACGCCTTCAAAGTTGAGAGGCGTAGTACGGAAGGACAATCAAACGATGCATTTATTTGCCCAAAAACGCAATCCATTGGCTCTTCTCATGAGCATCCTAACCCTGACAATGGTGCTGGCGGCCTGTGGTAGCAGCGCAGGCAACACCTCGACTGGCTCTGGTACTGCCAGCACGACTGCTGGCGGTAAAGGTTGTCAGCACGTTGGCGTGCTTCTGCCTGAGTCGAGCACTTCCCCACGTTGGGAAACCAAGGATGCTCCTTTGCTGCTCGCAGCACTGAAAACGGCCATGCCCTCAGCTACCATCGATGAGCTAAACGCTCAGGGTAGCGCACCGACACAGCAGAGCCAGGCCGAGCAGGAACTGACCAAAGGCGCTTGTATCCTGGTCGTTGCCGCTCATGACAGCCAGGCCGCTTCCGCTATCGTTGAGAAAGCGAAAGCCAGCAACGTTCCGGTGATTGCATACGACCGCCTGATCCAGGACAAGAACCTGAACTACTATGTTTCCTTCGACAACGTTAAAGTTGGCGAACTGCAAGGCCAGTTCATCGTTGACCATGCCAAAAAGGGCCAGAACCTGGTTATGATCAACGGTTCACAGACTGACAACAACGCGATCTTGTTCCGACAGGGTGCCCTGAACAAACTTCAGCCCCTGATCGATAACAAAACCTTGAACCTCGTTTATACCACCTTCACCCCTGACTGGGTTCCTGCGACTGCCCAGACTGAGATGGAAGCCGCTCTGACAAAAGCTGCCAACAAAGTTGACATCGCTTACTCTGCAAACGACGATATGGCTAACACCATCATCGCTGCTTTGAAGGCTCAGCACCTCAATGGTAAAGTCCTTGTCACTGGCCAGGATGCAACCGTTGCTGGTATCCAGAACATCTTGACTGGCGACCAGTCGATGACTGTTTACAAAGCTATCACCAAAGAGGCCACTGCTACCGCTCAGCTTGCTGCTGCGATCAGCAATGGTACAGATACAGCTTCGATGATCAATGGGCAGACCAAGACTTCTGACGGCGCTCAGATTCCTTCAGTGCTTGAGACCCCCGTTGTTGTTGACAAAACAAACATCGTTTCGACCGTCATTGCTGATGGGTACGACACGAAGGCCGACATCTGTAAAGGTCTTCCTGCCGGTCTCGGTGGCATTTGTTAGTCGGCACTCGTTAATCTAAAGCTTGTACGTGGGCGGTTCACACCGTCCACGTATCTCTACGTTATTTGGAGATGCCTTATGGCCGAACAGGTTGCTCCCGTGACAAACGGGACTCCGCGTCTACAGTTGCGCGGCATTAGTAAAACATACGGCGCCGTACGCGCACTGACTGACGTGAGCTTCGATGTTCACGCTGGCGAAGTTGTCGGATTAGTTGGTGATAACGGCGCCGGTAAATCGACATTGATTAAAGCAATTGCTGGCGTTGGTCCCGCTGATGAGGGCCAGTTTATTCTTGAAGGGGAAACGATCAATATTACCTCCCCCACAGTTGCCAGCAAACTTGGTATTGAGACCGTCTATCAAGATCTTGCCTTGTGTGACAACCTCGATATCGTCAGTAATCTCTTCCTGGGTCACGAAGAACATTCGACCTGGATTCCCAGACTGCTCCGACCGCTTAACGAGATCAAGATGGAGAAACGCACGATTGAGGTTTTGCGAACCCTGGATGTAAAAGTTCCTTCCGTTCGTACACCCGTCTCCTCGCTTTCAGGTGGACAGCGTCAGTCAATTGCTGTTGCCAAAACAATTTTGCGTAATGCGAAAGTCGTTATGCTCGACGAGCCAACGGCGGCCCTCGGTGTCGCTCAAACAAAACAGGTATTGAATCTGATTCGGCGCTTGCGCGATCAGGGACTGGCCGTAATTGTTATCTCCCATAACCTGGCTGATGTCTTTGAAGTCGTCGATACCGTTGTGGTGTTGCGTCTGGGTCGCAAGGTCGGAACCTTCGATGTCAAGTCCACTACCCCTGAACAAGTAATTGCATCGATTACCGGTGCTGAGTTTAAAGCCGATGTGCCCATGGATATGAATGGTGTGGACCTGGGCGGGAGTAACAAATAATGAGTGAGACTATCAGCCCAAAACCTCCTGTTGAACAACAGCAGCAGATGGTAGAAATTCCGACCGCGCGAACCAGGCCTACGCTCAGCCAGTTGCTACGTCAGGATCTGGGTTTTCTGCCGGTTATGTTCACGTTGATTGTGATTGCGATCTACTTCCAGGCCACAACTGGCGGACTCTTCCTGACACCGCGTAACATTTCGAACCTGATCTTGCAGATCGGCGAAATTGGTATTATTGGCCTCGGGGCCGCCCTGGTTTTGCTCCTGGGTGAAATTGACCTGTCTCTGGCCGCCGTTGCAACGATGAGCGCTGTCGCGATGGGCGTGTTGTCCGAACGTATGGGTGTTGGACCTTGGGAAGCAGTTTTAATCGGTATTCTGATTGGCGCGGGCGCTGGTTTAATAAATGGTGTATTTATCGCGATTCTGCGTATCCCTTCGTTTATTGTGACCCTGGCGGCTTCAATCGGTTATTCCGGTTTGCTGCTCTTCTCTCTGGCGGGTGATAGCTCGCTGGTTATCCACGATCCGACACTCATTTCTCTATCGGGTACCTATCTCTCGAATCTGGTTGGTACCGGCATTCCAATTGTGGTTATTCTTCTTTATATTGCGAGTGTGCTGATTAATGAAGTTCGCCGCCGTCGCGCTGGATTGCGCACTAAGTCTGTCGGGGCTCTGGCAATTCAGATTGGTCTGGTTGTGCTTCTGGGTGGTGGTGTCCTGGTGTTGTTTAATTCCTATCTGGGTGTCCCTTCGGCCGCTGCTCTGTTGATTCTCTTTATCCTGCTCGTCTGGCTTTTGCTGGTTAAAACTGGCTTCGGTCGGCATGTCTATGCTGTTGGTGGAAATATTGAGGCTGCCCGCCGTGCTGGTATCAATGTTGTTGGTATTCGGCTGGCTGTCTTTACGATGGCTTCGACGCTGGCCGCCATTGGTGGTATTCTGGCGGCTTCACGTGGACTTTCTGTGAGCAGCCAGATTGACCCAACTCTCCTGCTAAATGCAATTGCCTCGGCTGTAATCGGTGGTGTCAGTCTCTTCGGTGGTCAGGGCTCGGTCTGGTCGATTATTCTGGGCGCACTGATTATCGGTAGCCTGGAGAACGGCCTCGATCTGCGCAGTCAGGGAACCGATGTGAAGCAGATGATCGAAGGTGCGGTCTTGCTGTTAGCAGTAACCGTGGATGCTTTGACTCGTCGCGCTCAGGCTCGCAGCCGCAGCGGGCGCTAAACGCTTTCCTGGCATGTTTCAAATATGCATTTCATAGAAAAAATACTCATGCAGATTCAGGCATGAGTATTTTTTTCTTGCTGCAATGCTTTCACCAGGATTGAGCCAGTTTCCTATGTGAGCATGGTGTAAATAGTTACACTTGCATCCAGATTTATAATAACTGCAAGTGTTGAGAAAAAGATAAGTAGATGAGTAGAAAATAATGCTCTATAGTTTTTTGAAAGTTTTCGCAGGTTTTTGTTTTAACCTTCTTAATCTGTTGATGCTTGGAAACCTTCCTCCGCTGGCGACGGTCTGTGTTGTGGTTGAGCAGGAACGCAAGGTGCTTGTTGTCGTTCAGCCAACCGGGGAAAGCGTCTTCCCAGGAGGCTTTGTACGCTGGCGCGAAAAGGTAGAGGAGGCTGCGATACGAGAATGTCTGGAGGAGACCGGGTTACATATACGCCTGCTTGATGTGATTGGGCATGCATCTGAGTTCAGCCCTCGCATTACAAAGATCAGCACTCTGACGATGATCTATCACGCGGAAGTTATTGATGGAGAGTTGCGTGCAAGCGTCGAAGGACAGCCTCGCTGGGTTCCCGAAGAGGATCTACATGATACTCTGATTCGACGGCAGAATCCCATCTATGACTATTTCTTACGCTATCGTGCCCGACACGAGCAAGCGAAGATTGCGCCGTAAAGCTCGCCTAGCTATTACAAGACACTTCGCAACGGCGCTCTCGCGCCTACTGAACGCTTTCCAAGCAGGCAGCATTGAAAAGCGTCAACGTTGATCATTTCTGGCACGGTTCGTCCTGGCTTCTCAAGCGCATTCAGTCAGCAAATTGAAGGGCTTGTTACTTTAATTATGTTGCTGCATATGAAATTTTGCCAATGGCAAAAGTATTCGCCAGAAAATATATGAGGAACGGACTTCCTAAGGAGAAGCTAGAAGAAAAACCCTGGCAATTAAGGATATTCATCAATGCAGATAACAAGTAGCTAGTATCATGCAAGTTGTATCTGTAGACTTCC
>DASSXK010000014.1:0-2495 GCA_035703945.1 Ktedonobacteraceae bacterium
CCGATGAACATGGCACGCGTCTGAGCCATTATATCCTCTCACCCATTCCTGAAGCAGAGACGCTCGTCGGGGCCCTGCGCATCACAGTGGGCATCAGGACCGTCGTTGATAAACTCCGCCGCCTGGTAATGTATGGTTCAACCCGCATCCACTTTGATCAGGTTGCCGGCCTTGGAACCTTTGTCGAACTGGAAACCGTCATCAGTCAAAAGCTACCAGAGCAAGCGGCCTTAGAAGAACACAACCATGTTATCGAGATGCTGGGACTCAAACAGTTTGAAGTAATCGCCCGCTCTTACAGCGATCTACTTGAAGAACACGAGAGACAGGAGGAAGGAGCAGAGCAGGAGGGCTAGTAATAAAACGGAGGCGCTCCCAGGCTCCAGATAATCTATCGAGAGGAATGGAGATGCGTCAAGAAAGTGGGTAGAAAAAGGAGTACTCAAAACAGGCGGGAGAGTGAGGAAAAGGTAGAGGCATCAACGCGTGACAGGACCAATCCTCACTGCCTTCTACGAACCTTACTTACACCCTCCGCTGATTGTCACAAGGGCCTGGCGACCCTGCACCGGCACTGTGATTATCCGACGGGAAGAGCAGGAACACTGCTGCTTACCACACAGAACACAATAGGGAATCAGTTTTAGATAGGCCTTCGCACTTACACAACGTGGCTGACAAGTCTCAGCCTTATCAGTTGGTGAACCACAACGTTTACAGTACATAGTAAGTTTTCGCCTTTCTTGCGTTTTTATTAACGGCCCGAGCGCCTCTAGCGCGGGTACAGTGGTATCTATCTCTATCGATGTGCCAGTCAATCCAGGAAAGATCAAGCATAATCAAAATGATTTCCACTGGCTCTTTTTCTTACACGACTATCCCTTCTCTCCACATACACCGATAGCCCATTTTTCTCGTGCCCGGGTCAGCAAATTATTTTGCCTGGAGACAGCATAGTCGATATCTACCGGAATTCATATTTTGCAGGAAAAAAGTCATAGCAGGATAGGAAGTTAGGTGTAATTTATACGAAGGCACCTCGCGCTCAGGCAAGGGAACGTCGTTCCACTGCACCCTTCCTGGAAATCTGAAGAGTAGAATATTCCTCATCGAAAAAGTGTTATAGAGAGTAATTGAGCAAGACATCCTGGAATCAGGCACGTTTGGCAATTCCAGGATGTCTTTTGATCTACTATGAATGCAGGCAGAGAAGAGGAACGTTCAAAATCATGGATTTCGAACATATTACAATCACAAACAACGAAGCAGAAAACCAATACGAAGTGAAGCTCGACGATAAGGTCGCAGTTTTAACCTACCATCGACGGGGAAATCAGATCACATTTCTGCATACTGGCGTTCCAACTGAGCTGGAAGGGCACGGTATCGCCTCTCAACTGGCAAAGCACGGACTGGACGAGGCTCAACAGCAACACCTGAGGGTCATTCCAGCCTGTCCTTATGTGGCCCAATATATTCGCAGACATAAAGAATACCTTCCCCTGGTTACACATTCGCAAGAGTAACACACAGTCTTTTCATTGACCCACTAGCGCCATCCCTTTCTATCAATTCCAGGCGGCTCCTCAGCGGAACCGCTCTATTTTTATCTCAAATTTCCTGAATATGGCCCTATATCAAGTGTTATATCGCTCAACTGGAAATTGTACCTCGGTAACATACTCGCTGACTGCAAGCTGCGGGCTACGGCGCAGGTGAAGTTGACGAACCGGGGCAACAATCCGATAGCCATTATCCTCCAGCCAACGATAGAGGGCGACGTAGGCCTGACCCAGGGAAAGATCATCCCCGGTGTGGACCGTACTGGCAACCAGCGTCTCTGGCAAGGTGCGAATCTGAATTGGCTCGCGCCCTTTGATTCCAGCCGACACAGGAAGAGCGGCTTCGACATCGATAGACATACCATCTTCGTGCATGGTATGGCGGGAATGCAGGATCAGCAGTTCAAAGGTCGAAGATGTGGCGCTCTGCTCTTCCAGATAGGCGGCCAGCTTTTGATAGAGTGGCCCTCGCTCACTTATATGAGGCAAGCGGGTGCGGATGGAAGCGATACAGATGGGATCGACCGTTTTTAAACGAACATCGTATGCAGGCATTGTTTCCTCCAACTCAAGCTGACGAATGCGGGCGGCGAGGCGGACTAAACGCGCCTGCTCTACCTCGATAACCTGCCGCGTTTGCTCCTGTTTGAGCAGCAGCATCCCTCGCAGTTCCTCCAGCGATAGATTCTTCGCCAGAAGTTGCGAAATCTGATCCAGGGGAAATCCCAGATCTTTCAGCACCAGGATACGGTTGAGGCGCGGCAATTGATCGAGCGCATAGTAGCGATAGCCGCTCAGCGGATCAAGCGCGATTGGTTTCAACAAACCAAGCTGATCATAGTGACGCAAGGTAGCTATCGAGACCTGCCCCACCTGGGCAAATTCGCCAATTTTGAGCATATGAATGGTTTCTCTCATTACTTTTCTCATCAT
>DASSXK010000065.1:0-5699 GCA_035703945.1 Ktedonobacteraceae bacterium
CAGCAGAATCACTTTGGGCTGTAACAACTCAATCTCTTCGTTCAAGTAGGGGCGGCAGAGAGCCATTTCCTGGGGTGAGGGGCGGCGATCTCCATTTCCGCGTGGATTGCGTCCCGGATCACAGCGCGTCAGCGAGCTGAGATAGACATGGGCGTGTAGATAGCCAGGGGGAAAACCTGCGTGTTCGAGCCAGCGTTGCAAAATGAAGCCGCCGGGACCGCTGAAGGGCAGGTTATTGGCAATGGAGCGATGACCGGGAGCCTGTCCGATCAGCAAGATACGGTCGTTGGCCTGACCACTAACAATTGGATGGGCTTTTGCCAGATACCCTGCTTCTTCGCAGAGTCGGCAGGCACGTATTCGTGCTTGCAGCCGGGCAATCGCAACGTCGCGTTGAGCCTCGTTCGTGGCAACAGGTTCCTGATTACTCGCCATGAGTTTTCGTAGTTGCGGCATTTTCTGGAGCCTTAGCCAGACCTGGATGATGATAGATTGGTGCCAGTTGCCGATACAGTCCGCGATAGTACAGCAGAGGCGTTGTATCTTCTTCCGTGCGGGTGCCGTTGCTCTGGTGGGTATGCAGATTTGATGATTCCGGTGTCTGTCCATCCCCCTGCGTAAAACTGACGTGTCCATTTGTGCCAAGCGCCTCAACCTGTGCCAGGAAGATCACATGATCCCCGCCAGGATATTCCGCGACAATCCGCGTATCGAGGAAGGCCAGAACATCATCCAGAATCGGAGAACCTGTTACGGCCAGATGATAGGGGGTATTGCAGAATCGCTCAAAACGCTCGTCTGAAGGAGTTGCGAAGCACTGCGAAAGGTGCTCCTGCTTGTTGGTCAGAATATTGATTGCGAAAGCACCACTCTGGCGTATAAATGGCAATGTGTTGCTATTAAGATCCACGCAAACAAGCACAAGTGGGGGATCGAGCGAGGCCGAGCAGAAAGAGTTAACAGTGAGGCCGGCTACAATATCGTTATGCTGAGCGGTGACAATAGTAATTCCGGTAGCAAACTGCCCCATTACTTGCCGGAACAAAGATTTCTCAATGGTCATGAATTTATAAGTCCTTTGATTGATTGAAATGGGACGCAGGAGAGCGGCTCGCTCTCTCCCACCATTTCCAGGAAAAACATGGATGTTGCTAGTCGGCTCTTTGCATAATTGAAAGCAAAAGATTCTGGCATACAGGCTTGTTACCCGTTTTTATGTAGTATCATCCCCATACTTTCTCTTGTCAACTGTACAAAGGGTCAGCATCGAAGTATGCCTGCCCTCGATTTGCTCTGTTTCGAGAAGCCTCTTAGCGCCGGAGCTTTGAAGCATAATCCGTGGAAGAACCAGGGAAATATTCTAGACGTAGCTACAATCACGTTGTATAATCTGAACGGTCCAGCCGAACAGCCCAGCGCAGAAGATTTGCTGGATCGTATCTATAGAATTCGTGCACTTTAGTCCTTGTATATATCGGGTGGCTTGGAAAGAGCTTTCAAGCAGAATAGGGAAGTCGGTGAGATTCCGACGCAGTCGCGCTACTGTAACTGGCGAGTTGTCCGGCCGCTTCGATCTGCGAAGCAGATGCCACTATTGACGAGATAGGAAGGCTGGCGTGACAACGTTAGAAGCCAGAAGCCAGGAGACCTGCCCGATGTGATCTGCTCAATGTCCCTCGCGTTCAAGGGAGCGAGCTACCGCGACACGCCACTAATCATTGCCTGCCTGTCCCGGTTTGACTTCCACTTTGCGCGAGCCGTGCTGATACTGGCTTATTTTTCAAGCTCTAGTCCTCCTGCTAACGCCAGTCACAGCCGGTTTATTCGTTTCTTGCCTGGATAAGCCTAATGTTAAAGATTGCAGCCCAAAAAGCTGAGAACAGAGAACCGGAGCCGCACCGCCGTGTGCGGAAACCCGTTTCGTTGCTGCTTGTTGTTCTCCTGGGAGTATTGCTCTGTGCGATGCTGCTGGCTCTGAGCTTTGGAGCGACCTCGATTCCTTTTCCCTCAATCGTCCAGATCTTGCTTAATGGGACGGGGATTTTTCATTTTACTCCCAGTTGGGACTCTTCGGCCGAGCTGATTATCTGGCAGGTACGGATGCCGGTTGTGGTGGGAGCCGCTCTTGTCGGGGCGGCGCTGGCCGTGGCGGGTGTCCTGTTTCAAGGGATGTTGCGCAATCCGCTGGCGGACCCCTATCTGATGGGAACCTCTTCAGGTGCCGCTCTGGGGGCGGCGATCGCCTTTGTGCTGCCCTTTGATACGGTTTATGGCAGCTTGTTCTCGCTAACGCCTTTGCTGGCCTTTGCCGGGGCGATGTTGAGCGTGCTGCTTGTTTACAGTATTGCACGTGTCGGCGGGAAGACGCCAGTCGTAACGCTGCTGCTGGCTGGCGTTGTTGTAAATGCTGTGCTGGTGGCCTTCCAGACGCTTGTTTTGACGATCAGCCCCCATGCCCAGTTCGGGATTCAAGCCCTGTTCAACTGGCTTTCCGGAGGAATCTCAGTCACAAGCTGGCCTCCGGTGGGGATTGTCGCCGTGCTGATTCTTGGGGCGATAGGTCTGGCCTGGGCGTTGGCTGGTATGTTGGATGCCTTTGCGCTGGGCGAAGAAAGCGCGGCCTACCTGGGACTGAACGTTGAACGGCGCAAGCTACTGATTATTGTGATTGGCTCTTTGCTGACAGGAGCGGCCGTTTCGATTAGCGGCTTGATTGGTTTTGTGGGTCTGGTAACTCCTCATATGATGCGGCTCTTGCTTGGACCTCGTCACCGCCTGCTGTTGCCAGCTTCGGCCCTGGGTGGTGCGATCTTTCTGGTATTGGCGGACCTGTTGGGGCGCACAATCATTGCTCCGGCTGTTCTGCCGGTGGGGGTATTTACAGCACTGGTTGGGGCACCATTTTTTCTATTCCTTTTGAGAAGAAGTAAGAGCGAGTACAAATGGTAACACACGAGACCAAACAAGCGGCTCTTTTAGAGGCGGTAGATCTTCGCTTTGGCTATGATAGTCAACCCCTGCTGTACGATGTCAGGATGGCTGTCCGGGCTGGCGAGATGGTTGGTCTGCTCGGACCCAATGGCTCTGGCAAGACGACCTTGCTGCGTCTGTTAAGCGGCGTACTATTGCCCCAACAGGGACAGGTGATGTTGGAAGGGCGCGATCTGAAGCGTTGGGGGCGCAAGAACGTGGCGCAACGGATCGCGGTTGTGCCTCAGGAACTGCATATGCCCTTCGCGTTTACCGTCGAGCAGATGGTTAGTCTGGGGAGGACACCCTATCTGGGCTTCTTGCAGTCTCAGGGAAGGCGTGACCGCGACCTGGTCGAAGAATCTATGGCGGCAGCGGGAGTGAATCCCCTGGTTGATAAGGTATTCAATGAGCTAAGTGGAGGCGAGCGGCAGCGTGTGATGGTCGCAATGGCCCTGGCCCAGCAGCCGAAGATTTTGTTGCTTGATGAGCCAACTGCGCACCTGGATATTAAATATCAGATCGAGACGCTGGAACTGGTGAGCCGTTTGAATCGCGAACGTGGGGTCACAGTTATTGCAGCCATGCACGATCTCAACCTGGCGGCCCGCTATTTTTCGCGGCTGCTGTTATTTCAACGCGGGATTGTGGCCGATGCCGCCCCGGCAGAGGTTCTGGAGCCGGGCCTACTGAGACGTGTGTATGGCGTAAACGTGCAGGTGGGGATTATGCGTGGCTCCGAGCATATCAGCGTCCTGCCTCCAGGTAGTGAGATGGAGGATGAGGAGACGGTTGAAGGCCAGGAAGCCCCGCAGCCGCAGGTGCTACTAATGGCTGGAGGCGGCTCCGGTGAACTGATGATGCGCGGGTTGGCGGATCTGCATGTGCCGTTTATCGCGGGCGTGCTGAATATTGGCGATAGCGACCTGATCCTGGCCCTACGGCTGGCGAGCGAGGTCATTACCGAGCAACCTTATGCGCCGATCTCTCAGGAGGCGCTGGCCCAGTTACAGGCCCGACTGGCGAACGTGAAGGCTCTGATTGTTTGTCCGATGCCGATTGGGCCTGGCAACCTTGCCTTGTTTCGTGAGGCCTTAGAGGCAGTTCAGCGAGGCGTGCGGGTGATTTTGCTGGCCCCGAAGCTGGGGGCGTTGGATTGCGAACCGGGACAGCGTGTCCTTGAAACAGCGGGCAGCGAAGATATTGCCGTCAGAGATTATACAAATGGCGAGGGTGTGCTGCTCATTGGGCAGCTTGTCAGTGCAGGGGCTGTTGTGGTGGCTTCGGTGGGGGAGGCTGTGGAGAGTTTGAGGCAGTATGAGGTTGAAATCAGTGGATTGCGGAAGCCTTTTCTTTCGCACTGAAAAGGACATACAACAGTATTTGATGGAAGGATCTCACTTTTGAATATACTCGTTTTCTGATCGTTCTGGTTTATGATTTTCGCTGGCCGCTTGACAAATTGCCTTTTTTGCTTGCATACTAGTAAATAACAGTTCCTCTTGATACTGCTTCTCATGTACTACGAAAAGTGGATTATCTCCTCATAGAATGTTTTGTTAAGAGTCTGAGGTATTGCCAATACCTTCACCTGTAGCCTGCCAGGCTACAAAAATGCCCGCTCTATCCCTGGCGTGACTTGTCCTTACGACTCTGCCACTTGTGGAATGCACTGTGGCAACATGAGGTCTGTCTTTCAAGGAGGAAAGAGTATGCATGCCTTTTCAGTCATCCACTTCAAACGTCATTCTTCCCTGGTCTTCCTTATGAACGTAGCCGTGATCGCCGCCATTGTTGGGGCGCTGACGCTGGTATTTGTTCCCCCGGCGGTTAAGGCAGCGAGCGGCCAGGCTTTTGTCCGCGTCAACCAGGAGGGATATGCAACTACGGCTTCGAAGCGAGCGTATCTGATGGCTTCGGGTGTTGAAACTGGCGCGACCTTTAGCGTTAAGAATGCGAGCGGCACGACCGTCTATTCGGCCTCGATTGGTGCAAACCTGGGCTCGTGGAGTAGCGGTTTCCCCGATGTATATGCTCTTGATTTCAGTTCGGTTACCACGGCAGGGAGCTATACAATTGCCGTAAGCGGACCAATTGCGGGCACCTCTCCCGGATTTAGCATCGACACTGCGGCAAATTTGTATACAGGTGGATTATCTAATGCGCTATCCTTCTACCAGAATGAGCGCGATGGGGCCGGTTATATTCCCTCGGCACTACGCACCGCTCCGGGGCATCTCAATGATGCAAGTGCCATGACTTATCTTACGCCGAGTGTGAACAGTAGTGGCCGCTTTTCTGGAGACCTCTCTCCTCTTGGAGTCACAATTGATGGCTCAGGGGGCTGGTGGGATGCCGGCGACTATCTAAAATTTGTCGAAACTACCAGTTACACGGTTGATATGCTTCAGCTTGGTGTACGTGATTTCCCCAATCAGATGGGAAGTGGCTCAACCTCCTCGAATTTTACGGCTGAGGTAAAGTTTGGCCTCGATTTTCTCCAACGGATGTGGGACGATTCCAGCAAAACGCTCTACTATCAGGTTGGGATTGGCTCAGGGAATGCCAAGACCATCGGTGATCATGATATCTGGCGCTTGCCTCAGGTTGATGATACATATGGTGGAACGAATTCGCTTTATCGCTATATTCGGAATCGTCCGGTATTCCGAGCCTATCCGGCGGGGTCCTTGATTAGTCCTAATCTTGCTGGCCGCCTGGCCGCCGAT
>DASSXK010000105.1:0-6617 GCA_035703945.1 Ktedonobacteraceae bacterium
CCCTCAGGGGTTGCCACCCCTGAACCCCGCTTGCAGGAACTCGCTGCGGAAGAGGGCAAATTGGCGGGGTAAACTCCCTCCCCCTCAAGTCTTCATGCCCTGAACCTGCTTGCAGGAACTCGCTGCGGAAGAGAGGGCAAATTGGCGGGGTGAACTCCCTACCCCCTCAAGTGTTCATGCCCTGAATCCCACTTGCAGGAACTGTACAGTGAGCAAAAAGGTAGTTAGCGAGTTCGCCCCGCGCTTCCCAGGGATTGCCATCCCTGATCCCTGCTTGCAGAGCTGCTTAAATTTTTAGTTGGCTGATCGCTTCGTGCAAGATTTTCGCCGATTGTTTTAGCTTCTCAAGTTCGGTCGGGGCCAGATCCAGTTGGACGACGCGGTTGACTCCATGACGTGTCACGACGCTTGGCAGACTCAAGCAAACATCATTGATACCGTAGAGGCCATTCACGAGGCTACTGACCGTCAGAACACGCTGCTGATCGCGCAAAATGGATTGGACAACCTGGGTCACTCCCATGCCGATGGCGTAATAGGTTGCGCCCTTGCGTTTGATAATCTCGTAGGCAGCATTTTTGACCTGTTCAAAGATTTCATTGAAACCCTCGGTATCCTCCGGCGTTCCCAGTTTGGGATCGACATGCTGGAGAAATTTTCCGGCAATATTGACACCGCTCCAGACGGGAACCTCGCTATCTCCATGTTCGCCGACGATATAGGCATGAATACTACGAGAGTCGATTTGCAATTTCTGCCCCAACAGATAACGGAAGCGGGCGGTATCAAGGACGGTGCCCGTTCCGATAACGGAAGTATGGGGCAGACCGGAAAGCTTCCAGGTAATATACGTTAAGACATCAACGGGATTGCTGACCACCAGGAAGATCGCCTCGGGGCAGTATCTCGCCAGATCGGGCACAAAGGAGCGGAAGATCTCGACATTGCGGCTCAAAAGATCCAGGCGCGTCTCGCCGGATCGCTGAGCCGAGCCAGCCGTGATAATCACAAGATCGGCCCCGGCGCAATCTTCGGTTGTGCCTGCACGGATGATTGCTGGCTCAGCAAATGGCAGGCCGTGGACAAGATCCATCACTTCGCCTTCCAGGCGTTCCCGAGCCACATCAACGATAACCAGCTCATCAAACGTGTTCTGGATGAGCATCGAGTAAGCGCTGGACATACCTACCTGTCCAGCACCAACCAGCGCGATTTTCCGTGGCCGCCGGTTTGTGCTGGAAATAACGGTTGGATAGTTTTCAAATAAACGCTCAAACATAATGAAGACCATCCTATCTTTAGGTGCTAAAAGCTCTCTAGAAACGTTGGGGACGTGCATCAATTCTGAGTTAGATCAAGAAAAACTACCCAGATTATCTGGCCAGATTTCATCACACTATTCAGTATACGCCAGGATGTATCTATCGCGCGCAGGCACGCTGAATATCAGGCCTAAAACGTGCCAGTGACGCTCCTCATCCAGACACTTCAACGTCAACTGCAAAAGTAATCCCCGCTATCTCTTAGATGAGTAGCTGTGATACAATACTAGCGGTAGAAAACAAGACCCGACCCTCAAAATAACGGGGTACAAATACCAACTTCCAGGCAAGGCTCATACCACATGACCTTTCAGTTTCTTAAAAGCCCTAGACAGGCTATCGATACAGAATCCCGTCAGTGATGCCACTCTTCATGGCCTGTGAGCGATGCTTACAGAACTGACCGCAACAATTTCTATTTATAATCCAGAAGGATTACCTACCGCAATTCTCAATTTTTCTTTGGGGGAGTGATGTTGGAAAAGTTAGATTTACTCGCAGGCTTAAATGGCCCACAACAACAGGCCGTAACAACAACCGAGGGGCCTGTACTCATTCTGGCCGGTCCAGGCAGTGGCAAAACCCGCGTCATTACCCACCGGATTGCTTACCTGGTCCAGCAAAAAGAAGTTTCCCCCTGGAGCGTTCTGGCCGTCACCTTTACCAATAAGGCCGCACGGGAGATGCGCGATCGACTCGAAAAGCTGGTTGGGGTCAATGAATCACGTGAGATGAATATCGGCACCTTCCACGCTATCTGCGCCCGCGTACTGCGTGCCGAGGCCTCATACCTGGCCCACCTTGGCCTTAACCGCTCATTTGTGATTATGGATAGCGACGATCAGGCAACGGTCGTCAAGCAAGCTATTCGCGAGCTTAACCTGGACGATAAGCAGTATCGCCCGGCGACGATCCTCGGCATGATCTCGCGTGCCAAGAATAACATGCTTAATCCCGATCAGATGGCCGAGCAGGCAGAGAAGTATATCGAAGAGGTCGCGGCCCGCGTTTATAAGCAGTATCAGCGCGTCCTGCACAGCAATAATAGCGTCGATTTTGATGACCTGATTATGCTGACAGAGAAGCTCTGGCGGCAAGAGCCCGAGGTTCTTAAACGCTACCAGCGCCGCTGGCAATATATTCATGTTGATGAGTTTCAGGACTGCAACCTGCCACAATACAAGCTGGTAAAACTACTGGCCTATGGCAGCGATATCCAACCAACCGGTCTTGGCAATATTTGTGTCGTCGGCGACGATGATCAGATGATCTATAGCTGGCGCGGGGCCAGCGACGAGAACGTTGTGCGCTTCGAGCAGGATTTTCCCAACACCAAAATCATTTTGCTAGAACAGAATTATCGTTCGACCCAGAATATCCTCGATGCCGCTCAGAGTGTAGTGCAGCGCAATCGCTACCGCAAAGACAAACGCCTCTGGACCTCCCACGGAACCGGCGAACGCATCACGTTCTTCGAGGGATACAACGAAGAGGATGAAGCAAACTTTGTTGTGAACGAGATCAGCAAGCTGCGTATGCGAGGCGAGATCGAGCATCGCAGCGATGTAGCGGTGATGTATCGTACAAACGCTCAGTCCCGCGCCTTAGAAGAGCAATTCTTACGCGCCAACGTGCCTTACAAGGTCATCGGTAGCCGCAAGTTCTACGAACGCAAAGAAATCAAGGACATGCTGGCCTATATGCGCCTGATTGCTAACCCACACGACGACCTTAGCTTGCAGCGTATTATCAATGTTCCCAACCGCAAGGTCGGTCCCAAGACGATCGGCGAGCTGCAACAATGGGCCAGTTTCAAGCATGTCTCACTGTACGATGCCGTCCGTCAGGCCAGCCAGCATCCCAATCTGGGCAAGGCCGCTAAAACGGCCCTGGAAGGCTTCTCGAAGCTGACCGAAGAGCTGTTAAGCGCGATGGAAGAGCTCACCCTGCCAGAGCTGCTGGATCGGATCGCCGAACGGAGTAACTATGGCCCGGATTTGCGTAGCGAGGAAGATGGCGAAGAGCGCTGGAACAACGTACTGGAGCTACGCCGCGTTGCCGAAGACTACGCGGAGATCGAGACACGCGTTGCCCTCGATCTCTTCCTGGAAAACGTCGCCCTCGTTGGAGGCGCGGACACCACCCAGACCGGCGATAACGGCTCCCTTGCCGATGAGAATAGCGATGCCGTAACCCTGATCACCCTCCATGCCGCCAAGGGCCTGGAATATCCGGTGGTCTTTATTGTTGGAATGGACGAAGGTTCGCTACCTCACTCGCGCTCGGTTGATAAGCCAGAGCAACTTGAAGAGGAACGTCGCCTGGCCTATGTGGGCTTTACACGGGCGATGCGCCGCCTCTACCTGGTACGGGCTCGTCGTCGCTCGCTCTTCGGCGAGACCCATAGCACCGATCCCTCGCGCTTCCTGGAGGACATTCCGCTTGAGCTGATGGTTGTCCCCAACAAGCCTCGCCCCAGCGTCTCTCCGAGCAATCGGCCAGGGGTGGGAAACTTCAATGGTCGGCGTCAACAAAGCTGGGAAGATGATTTCAACCAGGACCCTTATGGTTCTCAGGAGGGAGGCCGAATCATTGGCAGCGGCAAGCCACGAACCAGCAGCACGCCGCAGTGGTCCCCGCGTCCAACCCCGACAAGTTATCCTAAAGCGCCGGGAAGTCTGCCAACTGCGCCACGTTCGGGCGGACTACGTCCTGGCCAGATGCCGCCGGAGCCCGCACCGAAAACGCAGCAGTTCAAGCCCGGCGATCGCGTTGCGCACGATAAGTTCGGTGAGGGCATCGTCCTCAAAAGCGAAATGGAAAAGAATACCGAATTTGTCGAGATTCAGTTCAAAGGCGATGTGGGCAAGAAGCGCCTGAGCATGGATTTCGCAAAACTACAGAAACTGTAGATCGTTCCATAAAACATACATCCCTATTGGCGGGTCAGCCTGTCTGGCTTCCCTTCCTGATCCAAAGGAAGATAGCTTCCAGGCTGACCCGCCATTGCATTAAAGCCGCCTGAAAAGAAGCAGATCTTGCGTTCAGATGTTTTCTCCAGCAATTGCTTGATCACATTTCAAGATAGTCCAGACGTACTCAATCGGTACCTTAAAGTACCAATTACTGCCAAAGCTGGCGGATGTTACGTTTATTTGTTGCAAAATGGCTCTATTAAAGAGCAGAGAACCCCCGTCTCTCAATTGAAGAAACATACTCCCGACGGTTTCATATTGCAAATAAGTGGGAGAGTGACTTTAGCGGGGGGTGTATTCGTTTCAATAAGCACACTTGCTAAAATAGGCGGCAATCTTCGTGCTATCGTTATATAGCCCAGGGCGCCACCAGGGCCGTTGCTTCAGGGGTAAGATGTATACATTAGAAGATGATCGAGAAACGTCAGAGATTTTACGCAAGCGACAATTGCTTGCTCAGGCTCAGGCACAAAATGGGCAGGGCACGGACCAGGCCCAATCCAATGAGTCAACGGTGCCATTAACGAAGGTTGAAGCCAGTGCGACGGCGATAGAATCACAACCAACCGGACCGATGCCCGAACTCCGACCAACAGGTCGCGGGGTCGGTATCGCGGCCCTGACGATTGCCTGTATCGGTGTATTTTTCACGGCACTCGATCAGACAGTCGTAGTGACCGCGCTTCCAGCAATCATTAATAACCTCAATGTTCCACTTTCGCAGCTTGATCATGCAGCCTGGATCGTCAGTGCCTACCTGCTGGGATTTATTATTGCGATGCCCCTGATGGGACGTGTCTCCGATATTTACGGTAGACGCCTGATCCTGCTGCTCTGCCTGTCTATTTTCGGGGTTGGCTCTATTTTCTGCGCCCTTGCTCCAGAGCTGGGGCAAACCTGGAACCTCAGTTTTTTGAGTGCGCTCCATATCGATGTCTCCTCGCCCGGCCTGGTCTGGTTGATCGCGGCCCGCTTCTTCCAGGCGATTGGCGGCGGCGCGATTGTACCGATCGCGATGGCGATTGCCAGCGACTTCTACGGCAAACAGCATCGGGGGCTGGCCCTGGGCATCATCGGAGGCGTGACAGAGGCCGGAGGGGCGCTGGGGCCGCTGTATGGGGCACTGATCGTGCAACATAGTGGCTGGCAAACGATCTTTTATTTAAATGTGCCGATTGTCGTTCTGGTGGGTTTCGCGGCCTGGTTCTTCGTGCCTAAAGGCGTCAAAATTCATGAAAAGATAGATTGGCTGGGCGCACTCCTGCTGGGTGTGGCGCTGACCTGCCTGAGCCTGGGACTCTCCCAGCAGGGAGCATCGCTAAACGCGGCTACCGCTGGCGGCCAGGGACCCCAGAACAACCTTGTGGCCTTGCTGCTTTCAGTGCTCTTCTTCGCGATCTTTGTGGTAGTTGAAATCAAGGTGCGCTGGCCGGTTGTCGATCTCTCGCTGTTTAAGCGCCTGCCCTTTAGCGCAACCTCGCTGGTCAGCCTGCTTGTGGGAGCGGCCCTGATCATCGCCCTGGCCGACATTCCGATCTATGTCGATACCGTGCTGCAACTGACGGTCCTCGATAGCGGCCTGGCTCTGTTGCGCCTGACAATGATGATTCCAATTGGTGCGCTGATCGGCGGCTGGCTCTGTGGAAAGCTCACCTGTCGCGTCACAGGCCTGCTGGGTCTGCTCTTCACGGCGGGGGGCTTCTATTTGATGAGCCTCTGGCCAGCCACCCCTGACTGGAATCTGATGACCAGCAGCACGCTACTGGCAGGTTTTGGCTTTGGATTGGTGATCTCCCCGATTAGCACGACCGCCACCAACGCCGTTCGCGCTGGACAGGTGGGCATGAGTTCCGCCATTGTGACAGCCCTGCGTATGGTCGGAATGATGCTCGGTCTGGCGGCCCTGACTTCCTGGGCCCTGACCTACTTCAAGCAGTTAGCTGGCAGCTATAACCCCCTGAACTCAGCGATGACAGCCGAGCAGTTCGCCAGGCTCGCTCAAAGCTACACGCATTTCCTGATTACGGCGGCCCACACGGTTTATAGCTCGGTCTTTTTCTTCTCAATGATTCTCTGCTTGATCGCGCTGGTCCCGGCCCTGGGACTCTGGGGTCGGCAGTCACCGGAAGCCGAGCCACGTGCAACGATTGCCCTGGCACCCGAGGGCGCGGAGGCAGTGCGTGCCTTGCAGCCAACCTTCACGCGTCAGAAGACCGGTTTGTTCGGAGGTGGGCTGGCGCTGCTGCTGATCCTGAGTTGTCTCTTTGTGGCGCTGGTCTGGGGTCACGGCGAGAGCCTGGGCCGCTTCGATGCGACGGCG
>DASSXK010000107.1:0-3907 GCA_035703945.1 Ktedonobacteraceae bacterium
GCCAAGGGTGAAGTCATTAAAATGAATAAGACTGCACGCTCGATTCTAGGCATCAAAGAAAAAGTCAGGGAAAGACCAGACAGCACCATTGAAGCCGGTGAGGTCATGCGCCTTCGTGCTGAAAACGGCGAGATACTACCACCCGAGCAATGGCCAGTCAACCGGGTCTTGCGTGGAGAGGTAATGACCGGGGCAAATACCATGGACATCATGATGAAAACGCTTGATGGACGAGAAATACTCGCCAACGTCAACGGCACCTCATTTTATGAGTCCGATGAGACCCTGGGCGGAGTCGTAGTGGTCTTCCGAGATGTCACCCAGCGCCGCCAGCTTGAAAAGAGAGCGCACGAATCGCTCGACACAGTGCTTAAAATGGCCGAGGCACTCGTACAAGCGCCTGAAGATCTTTCGGTAGAAATCAAACATACACCTTTGATGGCCTATACGGTAGTTCGGAGGCTGGCTGACCTGACCAGGAGCGTCATGGGGAACCGCAGCGTCGGGATTGTTTCAATTGATCCCGAAACCCAGAAGCTGCGTCCAATCGCAGTCGTCGGAATCTCAGCCGAACAGGAGCGCCAGTGGCTGGAAAAGCTGAACGAGCTGAGTCTGCACGATAAGCTCTCCGGTCCACAGCTCCTCGAACGCCTGCGGGCCAATGAAGTACTACTGGTGGATTCCACGGACTCTCCACCCGAATTGATCGCGAGTGATAAGGGGCAAAACGAGCTGCAACTGGCAATTCTGGCCCCGATGTATACCGATACACAACTGATTGGCATCATGGCCCTGGATTATAATGAGGAGCCCAGAACGCGCTATACCTCGGAGGATCTCTCAATCGCCAAAGCCGTCGCCAAACTGGCGGCCCTGGTCATCGAGCGCGAACGTCTGCTGACAGAACGTGAGGAATCACGCGCCCATATGCTGGCACTGCGTGAAACCAATCAGAGCATGGATAAATTTATCAGTATCGCCAGTCACGAACTGAAAACGCCGATCACGACGATGAAAGGCTACGTGCAACTGCTCGGGCGCAAAATCAAAACCAATCTCAATAACGAGAGTTCCAGTGAAAATGAACAAAAATCTGAACTGCTAAAAATGGTCTCGCGGATGGAAACGCAGATAGATCGTCTGATCCGCCTGGAAGATGATCTTCTGGATGTATCCCGTATCAAAGCCGATCAGCTTGATTTACACCTTGAAAACTTTAATCTGGCTGACCTTGTCACCAAAGTCATTGATGATCACAACTTAATGTATGCCGACCGGGAAATCCAGCTTGAGAACCACACCAGTGAGACAATTCAAATCCAGGCCGACGCGGAACGCATCGAGCAGGTCGTGACAAACTATCTGTCAAACGCCCTGAAATATGCACCGCCCACAAAACCAATCACAGTGCATCTCCATACAAATGAAAACCAGGCCTATGTTTCCGTAAAAGACGAGGGACCAGGGCTACCACCAGAGGAACACAAGCGCATCTGGGATAATTTTTACCGCGTCAAAGATGTAGACATCCAAAGCGGCTCCGGCGTTGGCCTGGGCATCGGCCTGCATATCTGCCGCTCGATTGTTGAGCAACATAAAGGGAAATACGGCATTAGCAGCACTCCCGGACAGGGTTCAACCTTCTGGTTCTCGATTCCCCTCTCAGATGAAGGGGCAACTGAATTATCAGAAAAACAACATTCTCTCTAAACCTGCCTGAATAAAGCACTGGCAATACTCATAAAAGACACATTGTGCATCTTAATATTACACCTGCACAACGTGTCTTTTTGTCGGAAGATTTTCGGCTTCCCTTGATTGTGGCGTACAATAGAGAAAAGTAACGTCAGTATCCATCCAGATGCTAGCAAGCAACGAAGGCAAATATATTGGTCTGCGCTGGCAGCATCACTGAGTATAGTAGATAGAGAGGGAAACATCTATGTCACAAGAGCACAATGGTACCTCCACTGTTCCGCTGATACCGCGACGGATCTTGTTTGGAAATCCAGTCAATGCCAGTCCACAAATCTCACCAGATGGCACCAGGCTGGCCTACCTCGCTCCCCATAATGAGGTGTTAAATGTCTGGATCGCAGAGCTAGATGCAGATGATAAACCGACCGCTGCAAGCGTGCTGACGGGCGATACCAATCGCGGCATCCGGCAGTATTTCTGGGGAAAAGATGGTCAGCATATTCTCTATGTCCAGGATATGGATGGGAATGAAAACTGGCATCTGTACGCGACCCATCTGCAAAGCCACGAGACACGCGACCTGACACCCTTCGATAATGTCCAGGTGCGCCTGGTTGCTCAATCCAAACGATTCCCAAATGAGATACTCGTCGGGCTTAACCAGGAGAATCCCCAGATCCACGATGTCTATCACCTCGACCTGACGACAGGTGAGTTGAAGCTCGATACCAAAAATCCAGGCACGATTGTGGATTGGATCGCCGATGCCGATTACAAGGTACGCGCCGCAATGGCAGTAACCCCTAGTGGCGGCTCTGAACTGCTTGTACGCGAAAACGTCCAGGAAGAATGGAAACAACTTCTGAGCTGGGAATCGGAAGATTTACATTCCAGCCAGGCCTTTGGCTTCACGCTCGATGGGCAATCGCTCTTCCTCGAAGACTCACGCGATTTCAACACTGGTCGGCTGATCAAACTAAACCTGGCAAGCGGAGAAAAGATCGTGCTGGCGGAAGATCCACAGTACGATATGACAACGGTAATTGTGAATCCCGATACCTATGAAATTCAGGCAGCGGCCTTCACACGTGATCACCTGGAATGGGAGGTCCTCGATCAGACCATCAAGCTGGACTTCGATATGATCCGCGAGATTCACCGGGGCGATTTTCTGCTGGCCAGCCGCAACAACGCCGATACGCGCTGGGTGGTGGCCTTCACGGTCGATAATGGTCCCGTTCCGTTCTACCTCTACAATCGCGAAACCAGGAGCGCAAGCTTCCTGTTTGTCAACCAGCCAGAACTGGCAAACTATACCCTGGCCGTGAGTGAGCCGATCAGCTTCACCAGCCGCGATGATCTTGAGGTTCATGGCTACCTCACCCGACCGGTTGGAACAGAGCAGGGCAACCTGCCAATGGTGCTAAATGTGCATGGTGGTCCCTGGGTGCGCGACAACTGGGGCTATAATCCAGAGGCGCAATGGCTGGCAAATCGTGGCTATGCCTGTCTCCAGATCAATTATCGCGGCTCCTCCGGCTATGGCAAACAATTTTTGAATGCGGGCAACAAAGAGTGGGGCCGCAATATGCACAACGACCTGATTGATGGTGTGGAGTGGGCAGTTAAGCAAGGGATCGCCGATCCTAAACGGATCGCGATCTACGGCGGCTCCTATGGTGGGTACGCGGCCCTGGTGGGCGCGACCTTTACGCCGGATGTCTTCTGCTGCGCCGTGGATATTGTTGGACCCAGCAATCTGATTACGCTGATGAACTTGTCAAATTCCTTCCTTCAACGATTTGCCACGACGTAGCTAGCTTTATACCCTGTTTCCAGTGTAGTTCATCAGGTAAGATGTTACATAATTCCATCTGCTCTAAGTCTCTTAGACAGAATTTCCTCGCATTTAGCTCTTTCTTTTTAGTCTCACGATGTACTCCCATAGCCCACGCCTGGGCCTTTATTGCCTCAAGTGACCGTAGTGGAAGTAGGCTCATTAGCTCTTTTCCCAACGCTCTAGAATAATGCGTTCTCAAAATTCGCTTTTCCTCGTCTGTCCAATGTGGCGATGGACACCCTCCCTTAAAGCATACTGCATAATCTGTATCCCATTCGTCATCTTTCCAATAGATCGTAAGATTAAGGAACTGAGGCGATACCCATTGAATAGCCACTTTTTCAACAAATAACTCTATCAATTCTATGA
>DASSXK010000195.1:0-7122 GCA_035703945.1 Ktedonobacteraceae bacterium
AATTTGGCATACTGTGGATCACTAATGTAATTTGCTAATTGATCTACCATGTGATCAAAAACTTCACTGCCCTGGGTAATATTCTTGAAGCCTTTTGACTCATAGAATATGTTCGATTTTCCGATGATATCTACAGACCCACGAGAGTTTCCATTGGCATCAAGATTTTGCAGAGGAACCTCGAAGTTTGTTGCCCCCACCGACTGACCTGCATTCCACTGGAGACTAGCACCCTTTAGATTATTTGCCCAGCTTTGAGTTATTACACCATCTATTTTGGGAAAAGTATTTCCCTTAAATTTAAGTCTCTTATCTATGCTATTAATAACTTCGTCTAATTGCTTTAAAAGCTTGTTATAGGCAGGATTTTTTGCGCTTTCCACCTGACCTTTCAAGACTTCCAATTGCGCTTTAATCTTCAATGCATCCAGGAGGTTCTTTAGTTGCAGTCCCGTTGGGTCTGACTTTAGAAGCTTATCAATGATAGCCTGGATTTGGGCTGGACTGCAACCAGTTTGTTCGCTCAGGAATTGCTTAAGCTGCTCAAGCTCCTGGGGGGACAGCTTTGAGAGGGTTGTTCTGGGATTTACGGGCCAATTCTCATAGATGTTGTAAACGATCACTCCACCAGCCCCGACAGCCGCAATTAGACCCAGTAGCTTGAAGAAGCCTCTAGAATCTCCATTTGAGCCCTCGGGCCTTTTGGGAAGTCGGGGGAGCGGCTCAGTGTTTGGGCCAGAGTCCATTTCACCGCTCCAGACGTAGATGTCAGTCTCTTTGGCCTGCTCTACTTGATGGATCGCGGTGCTTTCACTGTTTAGGTTGGCGAGATATAGTCCTCCAGCGATAAGCGTGGCCCCCGCTGCTACCACGTCCCAGGGAACATCGATCCCAAGTTGTGCCGCTGCTCCCTCATCGGCACCTATCGCCAGACCTCCTACAATGTTTGCGGCTTCGGCCAGGTGCGCTGGCTGGATGGAATCCAGCGTGGTTTGCAGATACCTGGCGTGCTTCTCGCATATATTCGCGGCATCCGCTAATCGCTGACAGAGAAAGGTATTGCTACTTCCGGTTAACTTTTGGGCCTCATTCAGATAATCTCCGATCAGAGTCGCCACGGCATCCGCCCCCTGGCCCTGGAAGGCAACCCCACCATCCGAGCCGGTCAGGAGCCCACCCGTGAGCTGAGAGAATTTTCCAAGAGAATCATTATGCACCTGGTCTAAAGATTCAGCGAGCGTCCGAAAGTGTTGAAGGGGTTTAATGACTGTCATCTCGACGTTGTATTTGGCGTCATTTAAACTCATGCATCGCTCCTTTTGCGGCTGGAATTTCTGACACTCTACGATTGAGCCGGTCCATGTGTGAAACCGAAGGACTGCTGGGTTCCCTGCTCGTTGCGATCAATCTGATTGACGGTATCAAACAGCGCCGTGGCGAGACTGATCTGCCAATCGTAGGATTCACGCACCTGATCTGCATAAGGTTTGAGGCAGGCAAGAAGCGTCGCATGCATAGTGGGATCAAAATTGTTGTTAATGTAGTTGAGAACCTGCTGCCATTGTGCATCATGATTTGATTGGGCCAGACTTGCAGTCGCTAAAATCTGCGCCGCAACGGTACGCATATGTTCAACGGGATACACGATTGCGGAACTGCCCCCACTGTCAGCTTGAATATGTGGCATATGTCTACGTCTGCCTTTCTGAGAAATCATTCGTCGCCGGAGATAAAATAGCCTCGCTCGTACTATCTTTGCTTGCTTCTTTTTCAGGTTTTTAAAGCCAGACAGGTATTAACCATAAAAGTATAATAACATATTGTGCGTTTTTCACATAGGGTAGTATAAATTGGGGAATGAAGCTGTTGATTTTTTTGTAATTCGTTTGTCCATATCGCCTCTTTACCCTATCTAAACGCAGGGTTGCAGGGGACGCGCGTTCCCTGCCAGGGTATCGGGACAGAATCCCGACAAAAAAACAACCCGTTTCTGATTTCCACCTTTTCAGAGTACAATTAGAATAGATAAACAGAACGTTGACTTGCAAGCAACAACCAAGATCCAGGGTCACAACCCTTCTACATAAAGAAAACGTTTAATCGCAAGCCATTCACTCTTAACAATCGAACCACCTGAAAGGACTATAAAAGCATGAGAAAAGTTGTTGTATCAGAATACGTCTCGCTTGATGGTGTGATGGAAGATCCCGGCGGGGCCGAGGGCTTCAAACACGGTGGCTGGAGCTTCCAATACTTTAATCAAGAAGTAGCCCAGTTTAAATTTGATGAACTCTTTGCCAGCGATGCCCTCTTGCTCGGTCGCGTGACCTATCAGGGATTCGCCAAAGCCTGGCCCGCTATGAAAGATGAACAGGGCTTCTCCGACCGCATGAACAACCTCCCCAAGTACGTCGCCTCCACTACCCTCGAAACGCTCGACTGGAACAATTCCCACCTGCTCAAGGGCGATGTCGCGGAAGAGGTCTCTAAATTGAAGCAGCAAGAAGGCCAGAACATATTAGTCGCTGGTAGCCGCAATTTCGTCCAAACTCTGATCCAGCATAACCTCGTTGATGAATATACACTGATCGTCCACCCCATCGTCCTGGGAAGCGGCAAACGCCTCTTCGGAGACTCCCCCGACAAATTGCCCCTGAAACTTATCAATTCCAAAACCTACGACTCCGGCGTCGTTATCCTGACCTACCAACCTGCCTGAAAATAAAAGAGCTTCTGCCTCTTTCTACTATTTGAAAGAGGCAGAAGCATCCAAGCACTCATGAAACAAACTTCGACGCAACTAAAACTTACGCGACCACTCCTTCGGCCAGCGTTCCACCACGACCTTCTTCTCGGTGTAGAACTCGACCGCATCCCGTCCCTGAGCATGCATATCGCCAAAGAAGCTATCCTTCCAACCAGAAAAGGGGAAGAAAGCCATCGGGGCCGCGACACCGATATTGATCCCAATATTCCCGGCCTGGGCTTCATAACGGAACTTGCGAGCCGAAGACCCACTACTCGTAAACAGACAGGCCATGTTACCATAGGAGGCCGCATTCACCAACGCGATCGCCTCGTCTATCGTCTCAACATGCGACAGACTGAGCACCGGCCCAAAAATTTCGGTTCGCCCAACCTCGCCGCGTGGGTCAACGTTATCCAGCACAGTCGGGCGGACAAAATTACCTTGCTCGTAGCCAGAGACCGCAATCCCGCGACCATCAACCAGCGCCTTCGCCCCCTCGCTCAGACTTCTTCCGATCAGCGATTCGATGCGTTGCTTGCTCTCAGAGGTAATCACCGGTCCCATCTCAACTGACGAATCAAGCCCATAGCCAACCTTGCGAGAAGCGGCTGTATCCGTAATCCGCTCCCTGAAGGTCTGCCCGGCCTCACCCACCGTAATCGCAACGGAGGTTGCCAGACACCGCTGGCCCGCGCAGCCAAAGGACGAATCGGCAATAATGCGGGTCGCAGACTCCATATCCGCATCAGGCAGAACTACAACTGGATTCTTGGCCCCGCCCTGGCATTGGGCTCGCTTGCCATTCGCCGCCGCCCGGCCATAGATGTACCTGGCAACCGCCGATGAACCAACAAACGAGATCGCCCGCACGCCCGGATGATCCAGTAGCGCATCCACAACATCCTTTGAGCCATTCACAAGACTCACCACACCAGGAGGCAGTCCCAATTGATCAATCAGATCCAGCACCCGCCCCATCGTCATCGGCACCTTCTCAGACGGCTTAAGAATAAAGCAGTTCCCGCAAGCGATGGCATAAGGCAAGAACCAGAGCGGGATCATGCTCGGAAAGTTAAAGGGCGTGATCGCCGCCACAACACCGACCGGCTGCCGAAACATATGCTCGTCGATGCCGCTGGCGATATCCTCGACGTTATAACCCATCATCAACGAAGGAATCCCACTCGCGACCTCGACATTCTCAATGCCGCGCTGCAACTCGGCCCGGGCTTCCGCCAGAGTCTTGCCGCACTCCTGAACGGTCAGGGTTGCAATCTCGTCATAGTGTTCCTCCAGCAGCCGTTTGAGCTTAAAGAGGTACTGAATACGTTCAGTGGCCGGTGTGCGCCGCCAGCCGATAAAAGCCTTCTGAGCAGCCTGCACAGCCTCATCGACCTCAGCAGCGGAAGTCAGTGGCACCTGGACCATCGTCTCGGCGGTGGCGGGATTCCGCACGCCGATAAAATCGCTCGCCACCGAACGTTTCCATTGTCCCCCAACGTAGTTCAGTAATTGTCCGTTCTGTATCATAGTTTCCTCTTATTCTAGTGGCTGTTGCTGCGAGAAATCACCTGACGGTTGTGGCGATTGTTCAATATGTAGCTCACTTAACTCCGCCTCAAAGGCCTGAGCAGCCTCAGTCAATCCAGCCCGGGCAACAGAATCTGTACGGGCGAACTCTGCCAGTTCATGGCTCAGTTCTTCCAGTTCTTCGCCTCCGGCCATCATCGAAACCAGCTCCTCGCGACTGAGTTCAGATTTAGCAAACGTTCCCATACTATGACCACGATTAAGTAAGGTAAAATAATCACCAATTGGATAGGCATGATGAGGATTATGCGTAATAAAAATCACACCCAACCCTCTTGCCCGAGCCTGCGCAATATAGCGCAGCACAATCCCGGCTTCTTTGACACCAAGGGCCGCCGTTGGCTCATCAAGGATCAGAACTTTAGCCCCGAAATAGACCGCCCGCGCAATCGCGACCGACTGACGCTCCCCACCGGACAGCGTCCCGACCGGCTGCGAGATGTCCCGCACATTAATCCCCATCCGTGCCAGTTCCTCGCGTGTGACCCGATTGGCAAATTCCAGATCAAAGCGCCGCAATGGTCCCCAACCCTTTGTTGGTTCCGCGCCCAGGAAAAAATTGCGCGAAATCCCCATCAGAGGAATCATCGCCAGATCCTGGAAGACAGTCGCGATTCCGACATTCAGGGCGTCCCTGGGCGAAGTGAAATTGACTTCTTTGCCCTCAACCAGGTAGTGGCCGATGCTGGGCCGATGCACGCCGGACAGAATCTTGATCAGCGTCGATTTGCCAGCCCCGTTATCACCAAGCAGGCACATAACCTCGCCGGCTCGCACCTGCATCGAGATATCTTGCAAAGCAACGACTGTGCCAAAGTATTTGGAGACATCCTGCACTTCAAGCAAAGGAACGGTCTTTGTGTCGACTGTACTCATCTCCGCGCCTCCATCGCCAGTTTACGCACATAACTATTGAGCAGTACCGCCAGTAAAAGGATGATCCCAATAAATGCTTTATACCAGTCAGCATCAACGCCCGCAAACACGATCCCCTCCTGGACAATCCCAAAGACCAGCGCCCCAAACAGGGCCCCGATTGCCGAACCATAGCCACCCGTCAGCAAGACCCCGCCAACGACGGCTGCGACAATCGCCGAAAACTCGTTGCCCTGTCCCCGCAGGACATCGGCATTCGTAAAGGCGACCGCCTGGATAATCGCCAGCAAACACGAGCAAACGGCAGTACCAACAAAAAGCGTCAGCTTCACCCGCGTTACCGGTACACCGATATTGCGGGCAGCATTGGCATCGCCCCCAACGCCAAAGATCCAGTTGCCAAACGAGGTTCCAAGCAGAATCCAGGTAGCCAGCGCAACCAGCGCCAGTGCCCAGAGAATCTCAATTGGGAATTGCTGTCCACCTCCCAGCGCCGTCGCGAAGATCGCATGCGCCGAAGCAAAGCCTGGAGCCTGATCGAGACCGTTTACAACCGTCAAACCATTGGTCACAATTGTCGTAATGCCGGTCGTTGCGCCCAACAGAATCAGCGCCGTCCCCAATGTCACGATGAAGGATGGCAGGCCGGTTCGCATCACCAGGTAGCCATTCAACATCCCGATCAGGACCGCAAAAATCAAAGCCACAACGATGGAGATCCAGATGTTCAAACCAAACTGGGTGCTTAAAATAGCGATAATCATCCCCGTCGCGCCCACAATCGAGCCGACCGAAAGATCAAACTCGCCCCCAATCATCAATAACGCCACCGGAATCGCCTGGATCGCCAGCTCAGCCGAGACGCTCAGATAGCTGGATGCGCCCCGTGAACTCAGGAAACCACTGCTCCCGGCCACAATCGCAAAGAAAATCCAGACGGCAATCGAGCCAGCAACAGCCCCGATCTCAGGCCGAACCAGCAACCGGCGGAATGGATTGGCACGGATCGTACGCTCACCTGTGACTACACTCATTCTTTCCTCCAATACTAGCGAGAGTTAGAGCCAACGCCAGTGTTGGCTCTAACCGAAAGCGATCTTCCTGTGAATACCCTCACTGGTCAAAGCCAACGCCAGCGTTGACGTCAGGAAGAACCATTCATTCCTCTTCTACCCACCAAACGTCAGAGTTGACCTCTGGCAGCAGGGTTGCTAGCGCGTCCCTTGCGCGGTCAGTTGAATGATCTGGTTGACGTTATTGGGATCGACATAGCCAGGACCCGTCTGGATCACATCGTTGGCAACAGTATTGAGATTCGTCTTGTAGAGCGTTAACAACACAATCGGGAGATAGCCTTGCAGATACTGCTGCTGATCTATCGCAAAAAGGACCTGGTTTTTCTTGATCGCCTGCAACACATCGGAAGACAGGTCGAAGGTCGCCAGCTTGATCTGCCCGGCCTTATTCAGATCTTGAAGGGCTTGCAGGGCCGGGGTAGCGCCTGTGGGCCCCAGAGTCATAATCCCATCAAGCTGGGAATTATGCTGGATAGCCGCCTCAATCGTCTGCTTGGTCTGGGTTGGATTACTCAGGTTGACGCCAATCTCAGTTACCGTTCCACCGGCCTGCTTCATGGCATCGGTAAAGCCCTTACAACGCTGCTCAAGCGCGGCATTGCCAACTTCCTGATTGACGCACAGGGCATGCTTCACACCAGCCGCTGCCATCTTCTGGCCGCCTCCCAGGCCAGCCTGATATTCGGTCTGTCCAACGTGCACCAGCACACCCAGGCTCTTTGCGACATCCGCTCCCGAGTTGATCGAGATCACTGGAATACCGGCCGCAACCGCCGCCTTGATCGAAGCCCCCAACGCATTGGGATCTGGAATCGAAACCACAATCCCAGC
>DASSXK010000229.1:0-9909 GCA_035703945.1 Ktedonobacteraceae bacterium
AAGCTTTTGTTGATTGCTGGACTCTATCTGGCGGTCGCCCTCACGCCGAGCCTGGGCTTCCTTGGCATCATATTGCCGGTCTTGCTCTTATTATTCCTGCTGCTAACAGCCTGGGGAACCAGCTTCTACGCCCAGAATAGACGTGCGGCCATAACCACGGCAATCCTCAGTGCTTTTGTGGTAGCATGGAGCATTGCGGCGCTTTTCCCTCTCACCAAAGGATAAAGCGCGATACTTTTGTAATAACAGAATAAGTAGATTCAGGATGACACCTTTACAGCAACTAATCATTGAACGAATTCAACGCGAAGGACCAATTACCTTCGCCGAATATATGCGGATGGCTCTGTATGAGCCGGGCTACGGCTACTATGTGACGGGACCAGCCAGGATGGGTTGGGAAGGCGATTACTTTACCAGCACAGATGTCTCAAACTTTTTTGCGCATTGTATGGGAGGCCAGTTGCAACAGCTCTGGGAGAAGCTTCGCTGCCCCAAACCTTTTGTCGTGCTGGAACAGGGAGCCGGTCGAGGAGATCTCACGCGTGGGGTCCAGGAGTGGGCAGATGAAAAAAGTCCTGACTTTGGGCAGGCACTTACTGGCATGACCGAAGATATGCGGACAGGTCAGGATGTTCGCCTCCAGGCGCAAGAATCCGCAGCGCCCACCAGACCACATGTGATCATTTCCAATGAACTGGTCGATGCTTTCCCGGTCCATGTCGTGGAAAAACGCGACAACCAGCTTTACGAGGTCTATGTAGATGCCCTTTCTGGCCGCTTAAGAGAGATCCTGGACACGCCCAATAGCCCTCAGGTTGCGGAATACCTGGATACCCACGCCATCCCCTGGCAAGGCTACCAGGACGGCTGGCGAGCAGAAATCAATCTGGATGCCGAGATCTGGATGCAGCAGGCTGCTCAACGCTTGCAAGCAGGCTATCTGCTAACGATAGATTATGGCGAGAAAGCCAAAGCGCTCTACACCCCTCATCGCTATCGAGGAACGCTCACCAGCTATTACCAGCATCAGTTGACGGAACGTCCCCTGGCTCGACCTGGCGAGCAGGATCTTACCGCCCATGTGAATTTCAGCGGCTTAATTGCGGAGGGGCGACGTCAAGGATTGAAGCTGGTCAAATACACCACTCAGAAGGACTGGCTGGAGGGTCTGGGCATTCAGGAAGAACTGAATGAGTTGCGCGCCAGTCAGTACGCAGAGGCAGATACGGCTCGGGCCAGCGATGAGGGCCAGATCGCCCTGTTTCGCTGGTATAACCTGCGCCAACGGGTTGCGACGCTGACAGATCCCGCTGGCATGGGAAACTTTAAGGTTCTACTTATGCGTAAACCTGCGTAAACCAATAAGCGACCTTAGTATTTTCGAGGGAAGACATGGTTCCGATACGAGCTATGTTTTCCCGGCGCCACGCCCGTCTGCGGGAAGGCACTCAGCCCGTTATTTCCGGCCGTGGCATTCGTCGTCGAGCTTACAACTTGTGGAAGCAGGTTCTGATTTACCTGGACCCGCCCACAAACGAGATTCGCGCCGTTGTTCTGATGCACATTCAGCCAGATTTGATTCTGTGCGCTCGTTGATAGATTAGATAAAGGAAAATCTTGAACGACTGTCCCATTGCTATCAGTAGTCAAGGTTCCAACATATTGAAGGGTCGAACCGTTACAACTGGCACTATTCAGCGAAACACCGTATGTCTGATTGGCGGGGAGTCCATCCAGTCTCACCTGCAAATCAGATTTATTAGCCTTGTCGGTTGGTACAATCTGCGCGAGGCCGTGGGCAGAAGCCGTCCCATTCACAGAAGAAAGCAAAGCATTGCCCGCACTTCCGATAAAACTCGTCCCCAACATGAAGAAAACACCAATGATGACGATCGCCGCAACTCCTATTTTGATGATCGAATTAATCATACCCCACTCTCCCTTTGTGCGACCTACCTGTTTGCCAAATTGCCAACGTCTTTCTTACTAATAAGTATAGTTTGGTAATTTAAGAATGTCTATATAGAAAAAGTACTGGCGACTCTGCCAACGAGTAAAGTAGGATATGTTATCTAAGCAGCAAATAAAGACATGAAAATTTCATGTCCCGTTTATATGAACTTGAGATTAATCTAAAACCAATATTTGGTCGCTTTTATTTTTTCTCGGCAAGCGGTTGGCTATCGCGTGTATAGTATTCGCGACCGCGCCAATCGACACCTTTACGCGTCAGAACTCGCCAGGTTGATTGGGAAAGAATCCCTTCGAAGATCGCCCCCGCCAAAGGGTGAGTCAGGGCATAATACCAGGGAACTTGCAGCTCTTGATTTTCCCACAGCCTGTAAGCAAGCAAAGGCGTTAATGCCAGGGCTGTTGCGGCATTTGCCTCCATCTGACCAACAGGTGGCACTCCTTTGCGGCCTCGCGGAAGTTTTCCGAACAACGGCAATAAGAACGGCACAATCGTCACCATTGGCAGACCAAACAGTTGCAGCAAGAGAAAAGGCAGCCCACCCCGATTTCCCAGAAAAGCATTCTTACGCCAGCCCCGCCAGATCTCTTGCAAGCCATCATACATATGTACATGAACAAGCGAGCGTCCATCCGCAAACAACATGCGTAGCCCGTTTGCTTTCGCAATCACCGCCAGGTCACGATCATCAAGCAAGGTGGCCCGCAGTTCGGGGCGAGCATAGCCACCAAGCTTCTCGTAGGCAGCTTTTTTCAACATAATATACTGCCCGTTAGCAATTGCCAGCTTGCTTTTAGGATCATTCACTAACTTTGGAGGGTAGAGCATCCCGATGCCCAGGTAGGCCATCGGCATCGTCACTCGCTCCCAGAAACTGGTCAGCTCTTGCTGAGTGCCAAGCGTCAGAAAATCCAGATCGCGCACCTGAGCTTCATTAACGGATGTACGCAAAGCGGCAGGAGCGTGCCAGGTATCGGCATCGGTAAAAAGCAGCCACTCGCCGTGAGCTTCCTGAGATCCGGCATGCAGGGCATGAGGTTTTCCCGCCCATCCTGCCGGTAAATCACGTAAGCGCAGGACATACAGACGGTCCCGATGAGGATGCTGCTGTGCCAGTTCTTCAAGAATTGAAGCCGTGGCATCGGATGAATTATCATCAACTACAATTACTTCATAATTGGAATAATCCTGTTCCAGGAGTGAGGTCACGCAACGACGAATATTGCGCTCCTCATTACGGGCCGGAACAATCACCGAAACCATAGGATTATTGTTGGTATCTGAATCTGGCAGTTGATGCAAAGTGCTTCCCGAAGCAACTCCACCCGGCGCGGTCCGCTGCCACATAACCGCGTAAAAACCCGCCACACCTACAGCCGACGCCCAGAGAAACAGGCGTGGTAGAAACGAAACAGAACGTTGATTTTTCATAAACCCAGCTACATCTACTAAAAAATGCGAACTACAACAGTTGCGGGGATGAGTTCACTGGGGTACAATCTTTCCAGTAGAATCACATTCCACAGCATACACACCGCCTGATTGAGGAAATACATGCAAGACAGACGACGCTTACGGCAAATACTCAGTATATTTCTATTGGTGCCAGGATTCCTGATGCTGCAAATGCTTTTTGTCGGGCCTGGCTCAATGCCAACAGCGTCTGCCCACGCCTTCGTGATAGGCTCCGAACCCGTTGATGGTTCAACTATCCCCGTTCCTCCCAAAAGCATCCGGATCTTTTTTGATACGACGATTAGTTCGACCAGCCATGCGGATATAATCTCGCCGACTGGACAACTAGTTCAGCGTGGCCCAGGCTATCTTCCCCCAAACAATCCTCGTGAACTCGATACACCACTCGTTCCAGCTTCCCAACTCCAGCCAGGAGGCTACCTTATACGTTGGACCGCGATCTCGTTAGATGATGGGCATGCTACCCAGGGCTCAATTGGCTTTAACCTGGGACATTCCAGCACTGGCCTTTCGGGTCAGACAATTCTAGGACCAACCACCAGTAACATTTTACCTCAACTGGATCTCCTTGGCAGCCTGGCAATTGCCTGGGACTGGTTAATCAGCATCGCCCTGACCTTCTGGATCGGCATCTTAGTTACAGAGGGTCTCATTCTTACATACGTTGGAGAGGCCTCTAATGTACTCAATCAGGTACGTAAACAGGTACGCTCTTTGCAATGGTTGAGCCTGTCCGCCCTGCTGGTGGGCGAAGCGATCTCCTTATTTCTACGAACAGCCCAGCTCAATCAGATACGCGGAACAAGTGTTTTTGGCATGACGGCCATTAGCAACTTGCTGACGAGTACCAACTATGCCTATTTCTGGGGCATACGTCTCTTCTTAATCCTGCTGGCAATGTTTTTCCTCAGGCATACAAAAGGCCAGACCAAGAACCTGCTTGCCCTGCCTGCCATGAGTAATCCAACCCCGACAAGAACAGGGGTCCTCAATCACAAAACCACCAGCGATTTCGGCCGCTTGCGCCGTCAGCTCACGCAGGAACAACGCTTGAACGAGCAGCCATCAGATAATCAGATGGAAACAGCTTCTCTTCGCGCCGGGCAACGTGGCTACACTGTAATCTGGCTGATCTTGACGGCCGCCTTGCTTTTGACCTACGCGCTCTCCAGCGATGCCGCCCAACTGGTTCACCCACGAATTAGCGCTATCGTACTTGAATGGCTCTACCTGGCAGCACAAAGCGTCTGGTTCGGCACAGTTGCCTATATGGGATATATTCTGTTACCAGCCCTCTCGCTGGCGGAGCCTGATCATCACGCCGCCACATTGGTAGCCTTTATGCGTCGCGTTAATCCGCTCCTCCTTAGTACACTTGGGATTATCCTGGTGGCGGGTCTGTTTCTTACCGAAACCAGCATTCAGACGCCGCAGCAATTTTTAAGCGATCCCTATGGCCGCACAATGCTTGTAAAGTGGATTCTCCTGGGAATTATGATGCTTTTCACGCTCTATAATCTATTTATACTGGCTCCTCGACTGACCCGACAAACCATATTGCTACCGGTTGTAAACTCGGAAATGCCCGCTCGCCGTGCCCGTCAGACTGCAATCATGCAATCTGAGAAAAGCATTAAACGCAGTTTTTCGCTGTTATCCTGGCTGGGGGCGGCGGTCCTGCTCTGCGCTGCTATCATGACCTTCTTCGCGCCGCCAATCGTTTTCCCGGATATAAACTATAGCGACCCCGGCTCATCGAATACAACGACCAATTCAACATCCAACCAGCCTCAGACGCAGGCGATTGGAAATCTTACGGCAACGCTCCAGGTCCTTCCCGCTCACGTCAATTCCGACAATACCGTCTTAATTGAACTGCATAACAAAAATGGCGCTGCCGTAACAAACGCCAAAATAACACTCAATGTAAATATGCAGATCATGGATATGGGGACAACAACAAAAGCTGCAACATTTGCAAAATCAAGCTACACAGCGTCATTCCCACGCGCTCAGAGCTTTTCAATGGCTGGCCCCTGGGCGGTTGGAGTGACAATCCAGGTGCCCGGTCAGGCTCCCGTTCAGACAAGCTTTCAGGTTTTCCTCACCTGACAACAAACCTGGCTGGATTAATCCTCTTGCTCTTGCAATGAGCCCAGATGTTCGGTCGCTCGTTCGCGATAACCAACAGCGCTGTTAATAATCTGGTCGATCTCCGCCTGTGAAAGTTCACGTACAACTCTGGCTGGCACACCCAACACTAACACGCCCGAAGGAATAGATTTGCGCTCACCCACCAGGGCATTGGCACCAATGATGGTACGCGACCCGACCACAGAAGTAGAAAGTACCGTCGCATGCATCCCCACCAGTACCTGGTCCCCAACGGTCGCGCCATGCACAATCGCGCCGTGTCCGATCGTACACTCTTCTCCGATGGTCAGAGGGGCATCGTGGTCTACATGCAACGTACAATTATCCTGTACATTCGTATTACGCCCAATAATGATCGCGGCACTATCAGCACGGATGACCGTGTTATACCAGACGCTGGCTCCTTCGTGGATAGTCACATCCCCAATCACAACTGCTCCTGGTGCAATAAATACATTGTCAGCAATCTTTGGCCACTTTCCTTTGTATGGTAGTATCGGCATTGATGACTCCTGTTCGTCCTGTTTTACCCTATTCAACAGAAAAAAATTCAAGCATTTTCGGTAGTGCTGATTGTTTGTCGGGCAAGCTAGCGCTGAAATTAGGACTCGTTGATGTTTCTTACACGTTTGATTCCCCAGAGGTGCTCCGCCAGTTCGGGATAATACGCGGGATCGGCTGGATCAAAACTATTTATCAATACTCTGTTAAAATTCTGACCCTCGGAATGAATATATTCCCGAGTATTCAAGGCCATTGCAACGTGTGTAATATGCTCACGACCAAAGAAAAGCAGATCACCTTGTTGCATTTCAAGCAGTTCAACAGCTTGCTTCAGGAAATTAAACTGTTGATCGGCATCGCGCGGCAGGATCTCTCCGCCCATTCGATAACACAGTTGCACCAGACCGCTACAATCGATTCCCCGATAGCTTGTTCCTCCCCATAAATATGGTACACCAAGAAACGACTTCGCGTATTCTGTAACCGTTGTTAAAGGCTGTTGGAGAAACAGCTCATGATTGTTACGCACCTCGACGTTTTCGCGTTCAATCCAGCCCTCCCCATCTCCTGGCAGCGCCAGACGGAAACGTTGAGGATGCGCCAGATCAATAAACGGCAGGACAGTCGAAAGATAGAGATCGCCAACAGTTTCTTCGCCCTGCTTATCAAGGTAGAGGGGTGCTCGCGGGGCAGTAACAACACAGGAGAAAGGCAGAGCAACGCCACATGTCCCAATTCCCTCACAAAAACCACGCACAATCGGATCTTCAAGTTCGTCGGAGCGAATCCAGCCAGAATAATCTGCAAGAGTCACATGGGTCCAGTCGCCAGAGGTATCACCGGGGATAACTGGAACATTGAGCAAAGCCTGTGTCACAAGCTCGGAGTTAGCATCGGGTTCTAGATGGATATCAGCAATACTTACGGCAATTACAAACGTCGTGGTCATTCTTCTTTTTCCTTGTAAGATGAGCTATTCTGCTTTGCCGCTTGCTCGGAACCGATCAGAGAGGAGGTGCAGCGAACAATGCCTGCCATTCTGGCAGGGGAAAATAGCGTTCCCCTGCTCTGTTACTCGCGCCTAGCGGAAGATGTTACTCATTACAAAGACCAGATTGGCGGGTCGTTCAGCCATACGACGCATCAAGTAGGGATACCACTGTGAGCCATAAGGTACATAGACACGCATATTATAGCCTTCATCAATCAGCTTCGTCTGCAAGTCGCGCCGAATCCCATAAAGCATCTGAAATTCAAAGGTCGATTTGTCGATCCCATTATCCAGGGCATACTTGCAAGCGGCATTAATGATGCTCTGATCATGACTCGCAATCGCTGCATAATTGCCCTTTGCCATCAGCAGATACATCAGCTTCACAAAGTTGCGATCAACATCGCTTTTCTCTTGAAAGGCAACCGAAGCGGGCTCTTTGTAGGCACCCTTCACCAGGCGGACGCGGACATTCTCAGCAATCAATCGCTCCACATCTTGCTGGCTGCGATAGAGGCAAGATTGGATAACCGTTCCAACAAGCGGAAACTCCTTATGCATACGGAGGACTGTTTCGACGGTGCGCTCTGTGTAATCCGAGCCTTCCATATCGATCCGCACAAAAATGTTATAGCGGCTGGCATGCTCTAAGATCTTCCGCACATTCTGCTCACAAAGTTCTTCAGAGATATCCAATCCCAGGGCAGTGAGCTTGATTGAAATGTTTCCGTCGATGCCCGTTTGTTTGATCTGATCCAGGATGGCGCTATAGGCTTCAGTGGAAGCGAGCGCCTCCTTTTCATCCGAGACATTCTCACCCAGATGGTCGAGCGATACCCGAATCGCCCGTTGATTCAGGACGCGAGCTGCCTGGATGGCTTCATCCAGTGATTCACCGGCAACGAAACGGTGAGAGACTCCACGAGTGGCGCGGTTGCTGATTACGAAATCGCGGACAGTGCGATTCTGCGCCAGATACAGCAGTGTATCTTTAAGCATTGTACGACCCCTTTACAGGCTTGAAAGTAGAGATAGTATTCAGGTATACCAATGAAATTTCCTCATTTATGATAGCACAAAAATAGGGGGTTACGATAACCCTTTTTCATTGTAAGCCCCGGTCATACTTCTGTCTAGAGGGCTACTTCTTCCAATTATCGACATAGAGTATTCGGGTCAACAGGACAAACGTTCTGGCATCTCCAAATAGCGTAAATTTGCTGATTCTGGAGCAGGGCACGTTGACCTATCCGGGCGCTTCCTTAGCCAATCCGGCTCCACAATCCAAGGCGAATCAATTCATTGCGTGCTTCAAAACCAAATAGTTCAGGATCAATCTGGCGTCCATGTTGTAAAACAAGCTCGCGTAACATCTCGATCTGCTCTGCTTTGCTCGCGCTATCTCGCTCAAATGGAATATGCTGGGCCAACTGCTCAATCGCCTGCCGGTTATAATACTGCTCCTGGGTTTCTGACATAATAAACACGTTTCTCTATTTCTAAAGCTATCAAAGCAAATAAGGATTCGATCTTTCAGCATAAAAAAATCTATTGTTTCAATCGTAGCATGCAACGACCTATGCTTCAAGAGAGCCACTGAAGATAGGTGAAGCCAACAGTAAGGCAAAGGGGTTGCAAGAGGCGAAGCCGCAGGCGGCCTCTTTACAACGACAATTGATAAGCCCACTATATTCTGGAAAAATCAGCTTATTGAGAAATAATTTGACACATGTTTATATACAAAGAATAGGTATTTTGCCCTACGTTAAGCATGATAACTTGCTCTTAAGTAATGTGAGGTGTTACTGTAATAGGAATAGTTCGATTAACACAATACACAAACACCATTGATAATAGCTAATGTTCACTGAATTCGCTTGAGTTGCTTGCAACGCTCCAGGCGGGAGACCTCCAGCGTTGCCCACTTATCATGTTTTCGGAAGGCACGAGAGCACCGTTGTGGGTTGTCTTTAATAAGCAAACTAGTGGTGAATAAGCAGGTCATTCTTAGTGAAAAGGTAGATAAAAGGTAATGCTCTTCTGTACAAATTGTAAACAGCCGCGTGTCGCCAATGAAGCGCCATGTCCAACGTGTGGGGCACCATCCCCCTTACAAGGCAACTCGTTCAACTTTCAGGGAGCAAATCCAACCGCGACCAGTTGGGATGGTCCCTCCTCTCCTAATGACTGGGGCGCTTCTGCTTCTTCCAACAGTTGGGATGGTCCTGCCTCCCCTAATAATTGGGAATCTCCCAATAACAATTTCGCCGATCATCAGCAAAATGCCTGGACTTCTTCATCTACTGGCAAGAATCAGGTCCCATTTCCAGCACAGTCAGCCGGTTGGGGAAACGCGGCGGACAATCAGGGATTCAACAATTTTAATGCTCCTAACACGCCGGAAGCAACTTCTTTCCAAAATTGGGGAGATCAGGGGCCACAAAACTCATTTTCCCCGCCTGACATGCCTCCACTAGATCCAAATAATCAATGGAATCAGAACGACCAATGGGAACAGGCTCAACAGCAGAGTCCGTTCGAAACGCCGCAAGAAAACACGAGCGCCGATCCCAACGCTGGTTCTCTGCTTCCAGTCCCCTATCAGGAGAAACAATCCCAGAACCTGATGGTCATGACGCAGACACCCATGGGTACCAATGGAGCGTTAGTTCCTTATGAGCCGATGCCCAACGAGGGGCCGATGTATGTGCCCCCGATGTATACCAAGCCCCGGCCAATCATCCCTCGTTATCGGGCAGTTAGCGGACTGATCAGCTTTATTGTCGTAACAATCCTGCTCTGTAGCGGC
>DASSXK010000445.1:0-3427 GCA_035703945.1 Ktedonobacteraceae bacterium
ATCAGGCAGCACGCCGTCCTCGCGATAGGCATAGCGTGTCCCGAAGCCATCCTGGCCGAGCGAACGGCTCAGACTGCCGATACTCTTAAAGCCAGCATTATCCAGCAGAACAATCGTTAGCTTGTAGCGCTCTTGAATCGAGGTCACGATCTCGCTATTCATCATCAAATAGGAGCCATCCCCGACCATGACATAGACCTCGCGCTCCGGCATCGCCATTTTGACGCCGAGGCCGCCCGCGATCTCGTAACCCATGCAGCTATTGCCATACTCCATGTGGTAATTTTTGGAGTGGCGGGCTCGCCAGAGCTTATGCAGATCGCCCGGCAAACTGCCAGCAGCACAAACCATGATCGCATCGGGATCGCTTAACTCGTTCACGGCTCCAATCAGCTCGCCCTGGGTTGGCAGCGTCTCGCCCCGAATGGCGTAGATGCGCTCCACCTCTTCATCCCAGGCGTTATGCAGCAACTGAACACTGGTACGATAATCTTCATTAACCTGATAACCAGCCAGCAGCGAAAGGAGTTCATCAAGCGTGGCGCGGGCATCACCAACCAGGGGCAGGGCCAGGTGTTTAGCGGCATCAAATTCCGTCACATTGAGATTGATGAAGCGCACATTGGGGTGCTGAAAGGCCGTCTTGGAGGCAGTTGTAAAGTCACTGTAACGGGTGCCGATTCCTATTACAAGATCGGCATCGCGTGTGACACGATTCGCGGCAAAGGTGCCAGTTGCACCAATCGCCCCCAGATTTAGCTCGTGGTCATACTTGAGACTGCCCTTGCCCGCCATCGTTTCGGCAACGGGAATCCCTGTTTGATCAACAAGCTGGCGCAGGGCAGCGTTGGCCCCGGAGTAGATCACACCTCCACCGGCAATAATCATAGGTCGCTCGCTGGAACGAATCCAGGCGGCGGCCTGTTCGAGAGCCTGACGGTCAGGACGATTGCGCGCAATATGCCAGGTGCGTTGCCTGAAAAAGTCACGCGGATAAGGATACGCCTCGGCCTGAACATCCTGAGGCAGAGCCAGCGTGACCGCCCCCGTCTCGGCCTGGCTGGTCAGAACGCGCATGGCTTCGGGAAGAGAGGTCAGAAGCTGCTCGGGACGCGTGATGCGGTCCCAGTAACGGCTGACAGGCTTGAAACAATCATTGACTGAAATATCCTGGCTGTGTTCGGATTCAAGCTGTTGCAAAACAGGAGCAACATTGCGACGGGCAAAAATATCGCCCGGCAACAACAGAACCGGCAGCCGGTTAATCGTGGCAGTCGCAGCACCCGTAAGCATATTCGTCGCGCCGGGGCCGACCGAAGATGTGCAGGCAAAGGTTTGCAGGCGGTTACGGGTCTTGGCAAAGGCCGTCGCGCTATGAACCATCGCCTGCTCGTTACGAGCCTGATAGTAACGAAACCCCGGCATCTGCTGAAGGGCCTGTCCGATGCCACCGACATTGCCGTGACCGAAGATGCCAAAACAACCCGCGAAAAAAGCCTGTCGCTCGTTATCGCGCTCCACATACTGCTTCATAAGAAAGGCAATCGTGGCCTGGGCCATCGTCATCTGTAGTAGCGGGTGATATTCCATCTGTGTGCTCTTTCTCTCTGCTGCCTCACGGCAGAAGGAAACACGACAAGTATGCTATAGACAAAATTACAGCATCTAACCTTCAAACTGCTTACGCTTATAAGACACTTCGCAACGGCGCTCTCGCGCCTCCTGAATGCTTAGCAAGCAGGCAGCCAAGAAAAACTTCAGCCTGGATCGTTTCTAGCAACGTTGCTCCTGACTTCAGAAGCGCGTTCAATCAGTAAAGTGAATAGCTTGCAAATATCCAGGGTTGTCGTACACAATGAGAAATTCGGTTTAGTCTAAGTCAGGAACGCGATCAAGGGAATATGCAGCGGTGCTGGCACGCACCTTCAAGGTCGGCGAAAGAAGTTGATTCTCCACAGGACGTGAATGAAGCAGATCTAACAACATCTGGGTCGCAATACGGCCCAATTCAACTTTAGGCTGATGAACGGTTGTAAGAGGGGGCATCATATAATCAGCCATCGCGATATCATCAAAACCAATAATGCTCAGGGCTTCTGGAATGTGAATACCATGTTCACGGCAGGCAAGCAGGGCACCCACAGCAACCATGTCATTGTAGCAAATAATCGCCGTGACCTCTGTCGCCAGCATCCTCGGCAATAGCGTCTTTCCAAGCACGACATCATCCTCTTGCGCCACTTCATGGTCGGGGGGACCAATCATCCAGTCATCCCTGGGCAGGATTCCCGCCTGCGTTATAGATTCCTTATACGCACGCAAACGCAGGCGATTGGACCGGGGACGACCTTCACTACCAAGATAACCGATGGCGCGATGTCCCAGAGCCAGCAGATGTTCAACCGCCAGTTGCACGCCCCTTTGATCATCTACTTCAATCCGACGCAGCCAATCATGGAAAATATCACTCTGGCTATTGATAAGGACGGTCGGGATGCGGATATCTTTCAGGCGCTTCATGTCACCAGTGGTCATACGAGAGGAGGCGATAATAATACCATCAACACGGCGCTGATGAAAAGTTTCGATAATACCCATTTCCTGGGTCGGGTCATTATGGGAAATACTCAGAACGACGCTGAGATTGGCCGCGCCAGCAATCTCCTCGACGCCCTTCACAACATCGCCAAAGAAGGGATCGGAGATCGACGTCGTCACCAAGCCAATTGTATTGGTGCGTTGATTTTGCAGACTACGAGCAATCGCATTTGGGACATAACCCATCTCGCGTGCCAGGGTCTGGATGCGTTCGCGCACCTCCGCACTGATGAGCGGGCTGTTATGCAGGGCGCGTGAGACGGTGGAATGTGAGACACCGGCCCTGAGCGCGATATCCTGGATCGAAATATGCTGTGACCTCAAGAAACGCCCCCTCTTCACCTGTTTCACACAGACAAGAGACCTACGCAATTGAGTATGCACCCGTGTGCATAGGGACGTAACCGATAGACAAAGATAAAATATGCACACGTTTGCATAAACTATACTTGCGAAAGTATTGCTTGTCAAGGTCAAAAAACGGCATTTTCAGGTTAGATTGTGCCTTGTTTTCGACTAAACCATGATCTGTGCTAGAATGGGAGCAATATTATCTCTACAAGAAAATAATATTTTGGGAAAGCGGACAGGGAGATGCCCATGCCAGAAAAAAATTATGCTGATCGTGATCTCCTGGACAAGCTGGGGATCAAAGCAGGTCAGGCTGTCGCCTTCGTCCAGACCACACGGGAGCTAGATCCTGAGCTCTCCCGGCGCATTAGCGAGCGCACAGGGCGACCTCCCGCTGATGAAGATGAAACGCTCGATATTGTGCTGGCAGTAATCGATGAGACGATCGATGCAGCAGCCCTGCTTCAGCAATGGAGAC
>DASSXK010000629.1:0-10152 GCA_035703945.1 Ktedonobacteraceae bacterium
GAACCTGCTTCAGATACTTGAAATGCGCCTGGACAATATGGTCTATCGCCTCGGCTTCGCGGATTCCCGCTCCCAGGCTCGCCAGCTTGTCTCCCACGGGCATTTCGCTGTGAATGGTCGAAAAACCGACATTCCTTCCTTCATTGTGAAGCCAAATGATGTGATCGGTGTACGCGAGCGCAGCAAGAGCCTCGAATACTTTAAGGTACGCGCTGAGCTTCTGTCTCAGAAGGGCGTTCCTGCCTGGCTGCGCCTGGATGTCAACGAGTTGAGCGGTCGCGTTTCGTCGCTGCCTTCTCGCACCGACCTTGAGCTACCCTTTGAAGAGCAGATGGTGGTTGAGTACTACCAGCGCTAACAAGTCTTTCAGTCAACCAGATAGGCCGACTTGCAGCGTTGCTTAGCACTACGAAAATACGTATCTGCTTATGAGTTGCGTGCAAGTGGCTTGTTGGTTGAAGTGTAAACCGTTAGTTGTTGTGTCGGCGGATGGGTATGAGCCTTTGGAAGCGGTCCTTAAAAGATTGTTACAAGGTGCAGAAATCTTGGACTACCAATGTTGCTAGTTTCCCGTTTCTGGTTTGCTCTTGTATCTGTAGAGACTCAGAACGAGAGACTCGACAATGTCATTGGTAGAAAAAGAAAGGCAGGTTGGAACCTTGCTAGATATTACATTGCCTCGTATTAAAAATACCAAAACATTGGATAATTATGCGAGCTATGATATAGAGCCTTTAGAGGCAGGGTATGGAATGACCCTGGGCAACGCATTGCGCCGTGTGTTGCTTTCTTCATTGCCGGGTGCGGCAGTGACTTCTATTCGGATTGAGGGCGTTCAGCACGAATTCCAGGATGTCAAAGGCGTGATGGAAGATGTCACCGACATCGTGTTGAATGTTAAAAAGCTCCGCTTGCGCTCTTTCTCAGACCATCCGGTTTCGATGCGTCTAGAGGTAAGCGGGGAGCATGTAGTGACAGCGGCAGATATTCTGGCCCCGACTACAGTAGAGATTGTCAATCCTGATCTCTATATCGCTACACTTGATGACGAGAATGCCCGCCTGGAGATGGAGCTGGTGGTCGAAACGGGGCGCGGTTATGTGCCCGCCGATTCGAAGGAAGACCAGCCAATCGGGGTAATTCCGGTCGATGCGATCTATACGCCTGTGCAAAAAGTGAATTATTCTGTTGAGCACACGCGCGTGGGTCAGATGACCAACTTTGATAAAATTGTTCTGGATTTAACGACGGATGGGACGATCACTCCGGATGAGGCTCTACGACAGAGTGCCGATATCCTGGTGCGTCACTTCACGCTACTCGCTAACTACCGAGCTGCAATTGCGGAACCGGAGAAGCCACCTCTGAGCAGCTTACCGATCCCGCAGAAGATCTACGATACACCTATTGAGGAACTGGATCTCTCGGTTCGTGCCTACAACTGTCTGAAGCGCAGCAATATTACAAAAGTAGGCCAGGTCCTTTCGATGAATGAAGAGGATCTGCTCGGCGTGCGAAACTTTGGTGAGAAGAGTCTGCAAGAGTTGCGTGAGCGTTTACTTGCACGTAACTTCCTCCCAAATCCGCGTACCAGCACCGTTACCGCCGATGTAGACGGCGATCACGAAATGGAGGAATAAGTTGAGGCATAGAATTGCCGGTAATCGCATGAGTATGCCCGAGCCACGCCGCCGCGCAGCACGTCGCAGTTTGATGGCCGGTCTCATTCGTTACGAACGCATTAAAACAACTGAAGCTCGCGCTAACGCCATCCGAGCCGAGGTAGAGAAGCTGATCACGCGCGCCGTGAATAGCCGCATCGAAGCCAATAAGCACCTGGCGTTGGTGGTTTCTGATGAAGAGAAAGCTGCCCAGATTCTGGCTTTTGCCCGCCGTGGCCGTTTCTCTCTCTCAAAGAAGACTACTAGCAACGAAGAGCGCGCCGCCCAGAATAAAGCGCCTTTGACAGACAAGGGTCGCAAATTCGCGGACGACAAGCTGAAAGAGCGCCGCAAAGAGCTGTTGGGGATCTTCTCTAACGAGGCTGAGGCCGAGAAGGCTTTAACCGCTGCTTACGAGGCAATGGTGATTGAGCTTCGTGCCCGCCGCCATATCTTGAGTGCCATGCCAGATGAACTGGTTGTTAAGAAGATTTTTGACGAACTGGCTCCACGTTACGCGGCCCGCAAGGGTGGGTATACTCGCATCGTTAAGCTCGGCAAACGCCTGGGTGATGCCGCTGACATGGCTCAGATCGCACTTGTCTAAAGCGATGTCTCTGCTGTTTGGAGTTCCCTGTTCAATGGAGTGGACTGTGCGATGAACCTGGCTTGTGGGATTGAGTATGACGGTACTAATTACCACGGCTTTCAACGCTTAGCCAGCGACCAGGGACCATCAATCCAGGGGGCTTTGGAAGAAGCCATTGCGCGAGTCACTCGCGAACAGGTCGTGGTGAATGGGGCCGGACGTACCGACGCCGGAGTTCATGCGAGTGGTCAGGTTATTCATTTTCACTCGCTCGCTCGCCATTCTCCGGAGGTGTGGACTCGGGCGTTGAACGCTGTTCTGCCTGCCGATATCGCGGTACGCTGGACAAAAGCTGTTCCCGAACGCTTTCACTCCCGTTTTAGCGCGGCAAGCCGTTCCTATCGCTATACGATTTTGAATGAGCCGATCCGCAAACCTTTGCTCGCTCGCTATAGCTATTATCGCAAGCGCCCATTAGATGTTGATTTGATGAACGAAGCCTGCCTGCTATTGCTGGGGAACAAAGATTTTGGAGCCTTCGGGCGTAGTCCTAATGAGACAAATCCGAGAAAGATGGGGCCGCACCATTGCATTCGTACAATGTTTGAGGCCCGCTGCATTCGGGATGATGCACTCATCTACTGTGATTTTACTGCGAATGCTTTCTTAAAAGGGATGATTCGCAGAATCGTTGGAACGCTGTTGCTGGTAGGGGATAAACGTATGAGCCTCGAAGAGTTCGCTACTATCGTGCAACAGGCAAAGAGGACGCACCCTGGTGCAGCAGCGCCCCCGCAGGGACTGTGTCTGGTGCGAGTCGATTATCCTGACGAGTGGGGAATTTGAGCGTTACTCCGAGTTCCTGTTCCGTCATGATTTACGCACATTGTTTGGAGTAAAACAACAATGAATCAGAAAACATTCAGCGCTAAGGCTGCTGATCTGGAAAACCCTACCTGGTACGTCATAGACGCCGAGGGTCAGGTTCTGGGTCGCCTGGCGTCTTTGGTCGCGCAGATTCTGCGTGGCAAACATAAACCGAATTTTACACCGAATCTGCCTACTGGCGATTATGTGATCGTCATCAATGCCGACAAGATTGCGGTGACTGGCAAACGTATGGAGCAGAAGATCTACTATCGCCACTCGCAGTATCCTGGTGGTTTGAAGAAGACCACCCTGCGTCAGGTTATGGAAGGTCGCTTCCCCGAGCGTGCTTTGATCCATGCTGTTCGTGGTATGGTGATGCACAATCGCCTGGGCAATGAGATTATGTCTCACCTGAAGGTCTACGCTGGTTCCGAGCATCCCCATGTTGCGCAGAAGCCAGTAGTCTGGACGGGTCCTGAGGCCCTGCTGAAAAAGCCTGAGCAGGCGTAAGAAGGCGTAAGCCGAAGTAAAAAGGAGATGTATCTTGGCCGATACCATCAAGGGTGAATATTATTATGGGATGGGACGGCGTAAGACGGCTGTAGCCCGTGTGCGCCTCTTCCCAAACGGTGAGGGTAGCGTCGTTGTCAATGGCAAGGATGCGAAAGCCTACTTTGGGCAGCGTGAGACCCTGACGGCTGTGGTGGTTTCCCCACTACGCCTGCTTGAACTCGCTGATTCTTACAACATGACTGTTCGTGTGGTTGGCGGCGGTAACAGCGGCCAGGCCGGAGCGATCCGTCATGGTGTTGCTCGGGCGCTGGTTCGGGTCAATCCCGAATGGAAGTCTGCCCTGCGTAAAGCTGGTTTCATGACACGTGACCCACGTATGAAAGAACGTAAGAAACCTGGCTTGAAGCGTGCTCGTAAGGCTCCACAGTACACAAAGCGTTAATTATAAGCCATCTGGCTTGTATTTTTCCGTTGTTGTACTGGCGTCCTTACTTACAAACAACAAAGCTGGCAAATCTGGAATGTCCGATTCTATCGCGGCCTTCCGGGTTTGTCGGCTTTGTTTGGTTTTTGGGGGAGTGCATTTTATCAATCTATTGGGATAGCAAGAAGAGCAGGTATCCTGGAGGATGCCCGCTCTTCTTAAGTATTGTTTGTCCGGATTGTAAGTGCGTTAGCCGTATTAGCCTTTGTTGATCGCTGATAGGTCAATTTCGATATTGACGTGTTCGCTGACCAGAACGCCGCCCTTTTCAAGAGCCTGGTTCCAGTTTAGGCCCCAATCCTTACGGTTAACTCGCGCTTTGGCTGTCAGGCCGGCACGAGGCTGGCCCCAGGGATCTTTACCCAGACCCTCGTATTCGGCGTCAAACACGATAGGTTTGGTTACACAGTGCATTGTCAGATCGCCAGATACTTTGTACTCAGTTCCACCAACGTGCTCAACGCCAGTGCTCTTAAAGGTCAAGAGGGGGCACTGAGCGACATCGAAGAAATCAGCCGAGCGCAGGTGTCCATCGCGGTTGGGATCGTTGGTATCAACGCTTGCGGCGTCTACTTCGGCTTCCACCCAGGAGTTTCCAGGATTCTGGTCGTCGATGTTGAGCTTACCACGCAGGACCTTGAACTGGCCTCTGACGGTTGTGAACATCATATGTTTTACTGAGAATCGAGCTTGTGAGTGAGCGGGATCAATTTCCCAGGCCATTGTTTTTCTCCTTGCTTTAGGTATGCAAACAATATTTCGCGGTTGCCGTTACACAGGTTCCTTCCTTTAAACAGCTTTCTTGTAGATAAGCAGCAAGAATGCCTGGTAAGAACCTTCACGCACTACAATTTCGTTTAGCCCAGCCTTGCGAGTTTGAATGGGATAATCGGGCGTAAGTTTTCTACGATCTCGCCGCGATGCGACTCCAGGAAAGGAGGAAGCGATAGGCGCTCACCAAGGTGCTCTGCCTCTTCATCTGTAGCAAAGCCAGGACCATCAGTTGCGATCTCGAAGAGGACTCCACCAGGCTCTCGGAAGTAGACCGAGTGAAAGTAGAACCGATCGATGACAGGTGTCACCTGGCTGAGCTTCTGCCCAATTTTTGTGCGCCAGAGTACCTGTTCCTCGTCATTTGGTGTGCGGAATGCGACATGATGCACCCCACCAATTCCAGGTCGGCCGCCTTTAACGCCAGATTGTACATCCAGATGAACCTCTGCTCCGGGGCGGCCGTGACCAACCTCAAAGACTGCTATTGTTGTACCCTGTTCTGATTGGTAACTTCCTGCTGCGCGGAAATCGAGCGTTTCTGTCAGAAATGAGGCGGTTGGTTCAAGTGCCCGCGCCGTTAATCTTACTGCGTACAGGCCACGAATCGCCATTGCTGCGGGTACCGGGCTTCCCTCCCAGGGAATACCTTCCAGGCGTCCTTTGTCGTCGACAAGCTCAAGGCTTTGCCCTTCGGGGTCGCGGAAGGCCAGGAACGCTTTTTGCTCCTCGCCGCGTACCTGAATGCCATCGTGGGAGACATGATAGGCATCGAAGCGCTCCAGCCACCACTCCAAAGCGGCTCGACCGGTAACGCCAAAGGACACTCTGCCGACCGTTCCAGCGCCGCGTTGGTTTGGTCCGGCGGCAGGCCAATCAAAAAAGGTCATTTCAGTTCCGGCGTGCCCGAGGGTGTCTCCATAAAAGAGGTGATACGCGGAAACGTCGTCCTGGTTAACGGTCTTTTTGATCAGATGTAGACCAAGGACATCTGTATAAAAAGCGACATTCAGGGAAGCTTCCCCGGTAATCGCGGTTACGTGATGGAGACCACCTAATTGCATGTCTCTGTACGCTCCTTTTGTTCCTGAACAAGATGGGATAAGTTTAGGGGTAAACCCCAATAGTAAAAAAATCAGATAAGCGAATGGTCGAGCTTGCGCAAAATGCGCAGCAGTTCAGCCGTCTCGGCAGATGAAAGCCCGGCCAAAAGTTCCTCAATAGATTTTTCGTGAGCGGGAATAACCCGTTGATAGAATTCAAGGCCTTTTTCGGTCAGCAGCAGCGAATTGCTGCGTTGCTCCTGGCAACGTCGTAGCAAACCCAGTTTTTCCATACGGTCGAGTAATTGTGAAACGTTGCCTTTGGTGACGAGAAGCTTATCAGCCAGCTCTTGCTGCGTTATTCCGCCATGAGATCCCACTTGAGCCAGGACATCAAATTGTGCTGTATTTAGTCCATAGCCTCGAAGTGTGATGCTTTGCCTGCGATCGATTTTCTGGAAGACGCGAGCAAGGCGCAACCACGCAAGTACCGGCAGTCTGAGCATCGTTAAGTCACCTTTTTTCTTTCTTGTCTGCTTGAGTTTAACCCTAAACTCTATGTCGATAGTTTAGCATTAAACCATGCAAATGTCAAGGTCAACTGTCTGAAGGTTGTGACAGACTGCTTATCTACGATCTGGATACGGGTTAATTTTAAGTGACAACTGCCAGAAAAGGCACATTAGTCATGCCCCTTTCTCACCAAAAGCGGTATCATCGTTGATTGTTGGCACGTACTCACCTATAATAAAGTAGGTTTCTATTATTTCATTTTTATACAGCCAGGGCTGGCAAAATTTTATAGGGGTTTGCTGGAGTGTAATGCGTTGCGAAGAAGTGCGTATTTTTTCCCGGACTTTTCGTAACCTGGCACTTCCAATTATTTAAAGGGACTTTTATGAATATAGAGGGTAAATACACTCTTCTGGCTACTCCAGAAGAAGTGTGGACAAGCTTGATGGACAAGTCGACCTTAGAGCGACTTGTGCCAGGGATTCAACAACTTGAGTTGTTGAGTAGTGGGGTCTATTCCGTTAAGATGAATATCGGTTATAGCGCCCTGGTTGGTTCCTATAAAGGGCTGGTAACGATTAGCGAGCACCGGTACCCAAACAGCTATCATATGCATATCGAAGGAGAAGGTCGTGAGAGCCAATTTGAGGGCTCTGGCGAGGTCCACCTGGAGCAGCAGGGGGATTATACTGTTATCGTCTACAAAGGGACTCTGACGGTCCACAAGGAAGGTCCTCATCTCTCGGCTACCATCATCAAAGGAGCGATCAAGCTCTTTGTCCAGAAATTCTTTACGGCCCTGTCCGAACAAGTGCACACAGATCGCAAAGAGAGGCGTGAGACCCGTACCCACACGAATCCGCTTTTAGAGGTTGAGAACTCTAATGGTCGGATTGTTTTATTGCCCCATGCTGAAGAGGTCACGCAGGAGTTGAGTATTCCCGCCTCGCCTTTGCTTCTCCGGCTGGTTCAGAAGGTTGGCCTGGGATCAGGTGAGCCCGCGCAACAGTTGCTCTGGAGCAAGCGTATCAAGCAGATCGGTTTTGCCTCAACCCTGCTGCTGTTGGTCTGGGTGGGAAGCCGTTTGCCGCGCAAATAATAACTTCATGAAAGATTTAATTATCCATCATTGCACGCAGACGGGCTTTCCAATCGGTTTCTACCTCTGGCGTGTCCGTCTCGCCGACCGTCCAACTGCGTGAGCCATCGGTGTGTCTGGCTGTGGTGGCCAGGGATTCCCGTGGCTCATCTTTATGTTGCAGATTGCGGAGAGCGGTCTGGGCTGCCTTACGAACATCCTGCACAGGGTCGTTAAGCAAGGGTTGGATTGCTTCTTTGCTGCTTTCGCTCCCCATCCGTCCCAGGGCGCGGGCTGCTGCTGAACGCTCATCGGAGGTCGGAGCCAGCAGAAGCGGCTCGATTTCAGGGACGAGTTCGAGCAGTGATAGATCCGCAATCAGGCGCAATAGACGGCTTCGGCGCATCGGTTGCCGCAGACCAAGCAGGGCCGCCCGACAATCCTGAATGATCTCCTCATCGGTCAAGCTGCCTTTGCCTCTGGCTTCAGCGACTGTAACTTCGACTGAGGCCTGAGCGGTACCCCGCAGAAATGGCTCAATCCAGGCCGCAACCGGCTCTTGTGCAAGGGTATTCTCATGGAGCTGTAAGGCCCAGGGATAGTGTTCGTTGAGCCAGTAATAGAGCGCGAGCGTCATCTCAGCATCGCGAGCGGCGTAGGCCACCATCGCCGGTGGCAGGGGACGACGCGTCCAATCTGTCCGCTGGAGACTCTTGTCCAGCCGCGTTTGAAAGGCTCTTTGCAGCATCGCCGCCAGGGATGATTCGTGTTGTCCAAAGATTGAGCGACTGGCTGCTTCAAGATCCATGTAGTGGGCAACATTCAAATCTCGCTCGGACATGACTCGTAAGTCGGCTCCCGCACCATGGAGCAGAATCGTGTGTTCTGGATTTTCAACAATCTCTGCCAGCAGGGAGAGATTGTTGAGACGTAGGGCGTCAATGACATAACAGTGCCCGTTAACCGCTAGCTGGAGGAGTGCCAGACGGTGCGAGGAGGTGGAGGTGTCACCCTGCGTTCGTGCACGTACCTGGGTGAATTCTGCGTCAATCGCGATGATTTGGGATTTTTCAAGCACGGATGCAGCCAGTAACAGTTGATCAGGCCGATCAACCCACATGCGTTCTCCGCGTTCGGGTAGTTTTCCAGGAGCTGGACTAATACCAAGGAAGCCAGGTTGTATTTGGGACTTTTCACTATTGTCTGATTCTGGAGGTGATACTCTATCCTTCAAAATTATAGCCATTCTACTCTTAAAAAAGCCTACTCCTCTGAGATACTATTCTCTACCACTATAGCAGATTTTTGGCAAAACGTACAGTGAAACAGAATGAGGCCAGGCCATTTCAGCCTCGAAAACAAATTGGCTTGATAACTGATTCACCCTTCTACAAGCACTGTTATACCCTATCCTTTCATCTCTACTATAACACTCCAGATAACTTCATCACTCTGGTCTCCTTTTCTCCTTGACGCCTACGATGTGGTATTATATTATCATAAGTAATATGACTTCAAGTCATAGAGTTAGATGGCATTTCAAACTCTATCTCGGGAGGAGAAAATGATGTCGCTTGTCGTTCAAAAATCGAATCTCTACCTGGCTGAATCTGGTTCGGGAGACCCGGTGCTCTTCCTGCATGGTGCACCTGACTCTGCTGAGATGTGGCGCCCTGTGACGGATCGTTTAAAGGATCACTATCATTGTTTCGCGCCCGACCTGCCCGGATTTGGACGCTCGTCTGCTCCCGCCGATTTTTCTTGTTCGCTGGAGAATATGGCTCGCTTTATTGATGATTTCATCGAGGATGCTGGCATCCCAACTCCTCTCACGCTTGTTGTGGCGGACTTTGGAGCAACCTATGGTCTGTCCTGGGCTGTGACGTATCCTCAAAAAGTGCAGCGTCTGGTGATTGTTGGCGGTTCAAATTTTAGCTCTCGCTATAAATGGCATGGGGCGGCACGTCTTTTTCGCACGCCGCTGCTGGGAGAATTAGCGATGAGTACCCTTTCGTTGTCAGCTTACGAGAAAATGATGCGTCAGAATGCTCCCCTGGTGGACCCCCGGTATGTGCGGGATTCTTATGCGCTTTCTCTCGCGAAGCCCGAAACGCGGCGCATGATGTTGAAGTTGTATCGCAGCATCGATTCACCTGATTTTTTGGGGAAAGAAGATCGTCTTCGCAAGCTGACAAGGACTATTCCGACGCTTGTCCTGTGGGGTGATAAAGATCCCTTTATTACACCAGACTATGCCGAACAATATGCGGGGGCACAGATAGAACATTTTCCTGAAAATGGCCACTGGCTGGCCGTTGAGGTTCCTGAAGTCGTTGCACAACGCCTGAAGACATTTCTCGCGTGAGGAGAAATGCTGATTTTGAACCGATCCTTCTTCCAGATTTGCGGTTGGCTTCTTGCCAGGAATGTAGCGCGCAGGCCGTTTCTTGAAAGAAGATATTGCTGACAAGTAAGAACGCCTGTTTGTCAACAATATCTTCTTCTGCTGTGATACAATACGGGTAGCTTACAGGGTTTGTAAGCCAGGAAAAGAATCAGGAAACACGCAACGATGACATATAGAAAAATATCGCTCTGGCTTCCGTTGGTGTTTTTGCTATTCACTCTGG